>DAOLFI010000929.1:0-1774 GCA_035326385.1 Niabella sp. | reverse complement strand
GATATAACAGCTCCTTTACAGCAGGCCCGTACTGGTGCTGCTGTAAATAGCCATACTGTTCATCCGTAAGCGAGAGGTTAGCCAATCCTGCCAGGTTCCCTGATGCCCTAACCTGTTTACCCGTATTCTTATTCCCCTGTACATAAAGCATAGCCAAAGTACCGCCTGCGCTATGACCTGCCATATACATTTTAGCAGTTCCGGAACCATACCCGGCTGCCAGTGATTTGTATTTTTCTACTGCAGCAGCTACATCTGACACTTCATCCGCCACTTTCACCGGCGAATGGATACGCGGCGGTGGTGTTTGATCCAGGCCGGTAGCATCCACTAACCTATGGCTTATATTTACTGTTACCAACCCTTTTGACATGAACAACTTTGCCCTTTCAGTAAAATCTTCTTTGGTACCTGCTATAAATCCACCTCCATGAATAACAAATACAACCGGCGTACCGGAATTATATCCTTCAGGAAAGTAAATATCCATTTTCTGTAAAGGGTGGCTGCCGTAGGTCACATTCAGCTCCGACCTTCCCAGCGCATGTACTTTATGCTCTTCAGCAGGCAGTGTTTCTTTTTTTTCACATCCCATCAGTGTTAAAATAAGAAAGGTAATTCCGATGTATATATGATAATTCCTGTTTTTCATAACCTCCTGTTTTTTTATACGAAAATAAAAGCAAATGCCCTGCCAGTCAATCCTCTTTATTATGGATTTTCATCATCATAAATGGTGATTTTTTACTGATGGCACTAAACTTAAAAAGCCCACTCCTTTCGGAACGGGCTTTTTAAAGCTATTTTTATTTTCTTCCCAGGGGGGAAAAAATTAAGGAAGGTTATACTCTGAAGTGAGCAAAAGCCTTGTTGGCTTCAGCCATACGATGTGTGTCTTCTTTCTTTTTGAACGCAGCGCCTTCACCTTTGCTTGCCGCTACAATTTCGTTAGCCAATTTATCTGCCATGCTGCGCCCGTTGCGGTCGCGGCTGTAACGGATCAACCATTTGATGCTTAAAGAAATTTTCCTGTCGGGACGTACTTCTGAAGGAATCTGGAAAGTAGCGCCACCAATACGACGGCTGCGTACTTCTACAGCAGGAGTAACATTCGCCAATGCTTTCTTCCAGATCTCGTAACCATCTTCATTGGTTTGTTTGGCTACTTTATCCAATGCATCATAAAAAATAGTGAATGCACCACTTTTTTTACCTTCCCACATCAGGTTATTAACAAAGCGGGTAACCAGTTTATCATTGAACTTAGGATCTGGCGCTAAAGGGAGTTTCTTGGCTTGTGCTTTACGCATTATCTTTAATTATTAATTCTTAATTGCTAATTGTTAATTATTTCTTCGCTTTTTTAGTACCGTATTTAGAACGGCTTTGCTTGCGGTCTTTTACACCGGCAGTATCCAGGCTACCACGTACAATATGATAACGTACACCTGGTAAATCTTTTACCCTTCCCCCACGGATCAATACAATAGAGTGCTCCTGCAGGTTATGGCCTTCTCCGGGGATATAGGCAATCACCTCAATTTTATTGGTTAAACGAACTTTAGCCACTTTACGAAGCGCTGAGTTCGGTTTTTTAGGTGTGGTAGTATATACACGGGTACAAACGCCGCGACGCTGAGGGCACTGGTCTAAAGCCCTTGATTTGCTCTTTGCTTTAATTATTTGTCTTCCTTTACGTACTAACTGGTTAATTGTAGGCATTCCTTGATCCTTTAAATTTTGGACGGCAAAGGTAAGGCTTGTTTGGAAATAA
>DAOLFI010000093.1:0-8422 GCA_035326385.1 Niabella sp. | reverse complement strand
GGTTAATACTTAAGCCCAGATGACGGGCAAGCTGCTCCCGGTTGTCAATCCTGCCCTGGGCTGTAAATAGAATTTGTTCCTGCGGCAAAAATACAGGCAGGTTTTCATATATAGCTTCAGGGGTATTATCAGTAAGCAGATGACCAAACCCCGTTTGCTGATGTATGTTGAAACGATGGCTTAAATTAGGGAAAAGGGTAACAGCATAGCACATCTGCTGTAATGCAAATGCGGGGGAAGAGCCTTCCATATATTGCCAGCTACCTAAAAACAGGCCCATAATGTAACCCTGCAAAAATGAAAATGGAAAATAAAAAAGCAGAGTGATACCCTGCTCTATTGATGTTGTACATCAAAAATTTTAATATGCTACGGAAGAGATAATTAACTCACTAAAATTGCTTCACTACCAGCGTCACTGCCGCCGCCGCCAGCATTATTGATTTCAATTTCGGTTATTTCAGGTAATACCCATTGTTTTTTTGTTTCCATAATATAAAAGTTTAATTTACAGGTTAAGTGTGCAAAATAATTATTTATTGTTTATTCTGCAAATTTTTTTTTATAAAAAGAGGGAAATCTTCGAAGCTATTTCTTTCTTTTGGTCTGATAATCAATTGGTAAGGTGTTATTTCGAGGATGCGGCTAATAAGTCCAAACTGTATTTTGCTTTTTTGCATAGCCGATACCCAGCTGCAACGATATACGTTATTAGACAATTCTACAAAAGCATCCAAAGGTTTAACAGGTTTTGTCCGTATTTCAGATCCTTCTTCCTGTTGCAAAAAAATAATTTGCTGTACTTCTGCAGGTTTTGCTGCAAAACGTTCATGGAAGGGAAATCCGTATTTATCTAAGTCGTTATCTTCATACAGCTGTTGTTTATCGGAATCCTGCAAAAGCTTTTGCTGGTTTAAAGTATTTTGCCAAAGCCGTATCATGGGGTAGGAGGCCTGTGCATAGCACTTATCATTCTCAACAAAAAGAATAGCTGTATCATCAGTAAAAGGTTGATAGCCCAGTTCCTGCAGTTTTATTGCTAAGGTGGATTTACCGGTACGGGAGGGAGCGGCAAAGAGGGTTACTTTACCTTCTTCAACAAAAACACCCGACACATGAAAAGGTATTAAATCTCTCTGGTATAAGATCGCGGCCAGGCAGTTGGAGTAAAAGTAAAGCAGATTGACCCTGTAATTGGGATTAATGGGTTCAACAATGATCTCATTGCCGTTTGCAATGTAAAACTTTATTTTTTCGGGAAGTGTATAGATCATTTCATTGGCGTTGCAATAAGTGAAACGATCAGGATGTGTACCAGGCGATAAAAGATCTGTAGGAACAGTGCCCAGTTTTACATACACAGGGCTTTTCTGACTTAAAGATTCATCAAAAGACAGAAGCGCAGGTAACTCTATTTCTGAAATAACAGGAATGCCAAAGGCAAGATAATGATAGACCATTAATTTTCTATTAAATATCCGGGCCGCAAACGTACATAAAATAAACCGCCTGGAAAATAGCAGAATTATTTATACCCTTGTACCGCCATTTTTAAATAATATACCGAAGGCCCTGCTGTTATAAAAAGCGTATCCCTGTTCTTGCCTCCAAAACAAACATTTGCCACCCATTTTTCAGGAACAGGTATAAAAGCAATTTTCTTTCCTGCCGGATCATATACCGTAACACCGTTCCCGGTGATATAAAGATTTCCCTTCTCATCCAGCGTTACCCCATCTGATCCCTGGGAAACAAATAACGTTTTCTCTGACAGGCTTCCATTGGGGTTGATTGTAAATTTGTAGGTTTTATTGTCACCAATATCAGCAACAAACAGGTATTTGCCATCGGCTGACCCCACAATACCATTAGGCTTTACCAGGTCGTTGGCAACAACTATGGGCAGGATAGTTCCTTTGGGGAGATAGTAAACATTCTCTTCCTTTATTTCCTGTTCTTTATTGGTCCAGTAATCGCGCCGATAGTAAGGATCAGTAAAATAGATACCGCCCTTTTTGTCGATCCAGAGGTCATTAGGACCATTGAGCTTCTTCCCGTTTACTTTTCCCAGCAATACTTTCACTATATGGCCTCTTTTATCAATTGACCAGATCTCATTGTGCTCATCAGCACAGGCAACAATATTTCCTTTAGCGTCTATATCAAGGCCGTTGGCACGCCCTGCGTCTTTTTTGAACTCCCATAATACCGTTGTTTCCGGATCGTAGCGCCAGATCTTATTATTGGGCTGATCGGTGAAATACACTTTCCCGTCTTTATCTGCCACAGGTCCTTCGGTAAAGATAAACTCCTGCCGTACTTTCATCAGGGGCTCGAAACTGCTGGCTACAATTCCTGTAGAATCAAAAAAAGGCTGCTGGGCATTGGCACATGCAACGGCAAAAAAGCAGGAAAGAATTAATGGGAACTTCATGCCAGTAAAAATATGAAAATTAATGCTGTATTATTGAGTTTGTCAGCCAATTACTACTTTATGTACGATGGGAATTTGTTTGGTATTTTTTAGATACACTACCACAAAGACAATGATAGTTTGATCTGTCCAGAAAGAAATAGCGAAGTGCTTGTTCCTGTTCTTTTTCAATAGAACTTTCTGAAATGTTAGTCCGCTTTGTATAAAGCCATGGTCGAACCGGTACTCCACGCTGTCAATTAGATTTTCCATTTCCGGGTCAGTGGCTTTCAGTTTGAGTATCACATCATATTGGTTGCCGCTTACTTCAACAGATTCTTCTACGAAAAAAAAAGACTGTTGTTTATCTATTGCCGACATTAGCCTGTAAAAGTCAATTGTCCAGTTATCGCTTAACGATAGGGCCTGCCGGTCAGCACATACATAATCAGGCAATGAAACACCGGGAGTGCAAACAACTATGAGCTTTCTGAGCCCTGTTTTTCGTTCAGATGCCTGCACCATTTCTACTTCTCTTTTTACCCAATCGGACTGTAAAGCTGAAGGCGAAAAAAATACTATAAAATAATCGCAGTTATTAACTGCATTTTGAATTTCACGCTCCCAGAAACTTGCTACCGACAGGGATTCAGTATCGAAAAAAACATGATGGGCGCTGTTAAGGCGTGTAATATCGGACTTTAGTTTTTCCGCAAGTTCGCTCCCGTCTGCACGGGCATAAGAAATAAAAAACTGGGACATAAAAAATGTTTTGTCCGGCAAATAGCCAGAGGTTAGATTTTCTGTACTATAATGGTCTACGGGGAGCGTTTGCCCATTGATTTTGCAATATTTAATTTCTCCGGGACATTATATAAATCATCACAGGCTTTTGCCAGATCTAAATCAAGCCTGGTAACCTGGTGACTGATATCCCAGGTTGAAAACCTGATTCTTACTGTTCCCCAAACATTTTCCCATTCAGGGTGGTGGTTCAGCTCATTTACTTTTTTCGCCACTTTTTGCATAAAATCAAAAGCTTTCTTAAAGTTACCTAGCCTGTACACCTTTTCAATGGCTAATCCTGCTTTGGGTTGCTGCTCCCTGCTGTAATACTCTACAATTTTCCAGCCAGGCAAAGCTTTGAGCTTTTGGTTGAGCACATCTACCGGCAGAGGAAGAGGCATTAACAGGTTTTCATCAATTTCCGGAAATGAAAACTCATAACTGCTCTAAATCCGTTTGCCTTCATTGCTGTAACTATGGATGCTAAGGAGTCTCTCCAATTTAAAGCAGAAAGTTTGATTCCCTGAATTTTGGCCAGGCCTCTTATGTTTTCCGGTAATGCTGCTTCGGGGAAGATGCTTTCTCTGCCAACTAAAACGGGTATAATGGGGATATGCTTTTTTAGTGCTGTGCTTATTTCAATATTCACCCAATCATCCTGAAAATCAATCCGGCGTCTGTAGTGCTCATCTGTAAGCTGCAGCCATTTGGGGCCGATAATGGCAATAAGGACGGTAGCCGCCTCCAGGCTTTGATTAATCAGATCCTGCCAGTTATTGGAGGTCCTGATATTATCCAGGTCCATAAAAACACTTTCTTTGCCAAACTCTCTCTCCAGTTCAGATTTGATAAACCTGGCGGAGACACCTTCATCATTTCTGCGATAGCTGATAAATGCTAATGGCCTTTTCATAATGCAAAAATTTGAAAATTGCAGATGATAGAATTTTTTTCTTCAACCTTCCAGCGCCTGTAGTTGTTCCTTCTGTAAAAATGTTTCAATATCTTCAGGATTTATGTTGTGCTTTCGTAAAAGCATAACAGATTCTCCCGATCCGTTTTTGGCTATATCCGTAAAAACATCAAGCGCTGTCAGTTTCTGATCTTCCGGCAAGGCATTGCCTAATCGTTTGATGGATGAAGCAATGCAATGTGACAACCAGGGCTTTTCATTAACAATATAAGGCTCAGAAACTATCTTGCCTTCTATCGGTTCCGGTAATGCCGCCGTTGGTATATGCTGCATTATTGCTTTCAGTTCAGGTGTAGGGTCGGTTACCATAGCCGCAAATAGATCTCTTGTCTGGATGCCGCCATCGCCTTTCATCCTGTTTTCATTGTAAGGTATATTGAAATAATTCTGAAGCTCGGGAGTCATTTTATCCCAGGTGCTTTTCAAATCGTTTATAGCTGCTTCATCAGGCACTGCCTTTTGCCTCATACCCCCGGTTTGTTCCTCTATAATCCTGTTCATCAGGATGCACAGGTGCTTTCTGATCTTGTCTTTAAAATCGGCAGGGTTGGCGTATTTCCAGGTAAAGGACTGGCCACTCAATGCATTCTTAAATTTTAATACTTTGCCAACCTGGTCGTGCTCCTCAAGGCTGCTTAGCGTATAATTTTTTTCGCAGAAATAAAAAAGGATTTCCCTTACTTCTTTCCGCTGCCATGCTTTATATGCTGCATTGTATTCTTCTTCTGTTCCCGAACCCGCATTGGGAGTTGGCGTCCCGAAGCGCTTCCACATAATCCCTATAAATATCTGGTAAGGAGTCATGATAGTATTGATCAGGTTTTGAGGCTTATCTGCTGATGGGTATGCCCTGTCTTCATATTTCCACAGGTCAAGCTCATAGTCAAGCGGCTTGCCATGTGTATCGTTGATCTCGTCAATCACCTCGGAAAGCAGTTTTCTTTCTTTTGATACATCGGAAGGTGAAGAAACAAAGACGGTGTATTTATTCATAAGATGATATTTGGAGGGTTATTATCTGCATTTTGTCTTTTATTGAATCGTTAGTTCTATAGCTTTCCTATATCAACCACTACCACTTTTCCTCCCCGTTCATTTACTTTATTAACCATATCTTCCGTACCTCCCGGACCGTCGGCTTTTTGCTTATCCCATAGAGCTATTAAGGTCATATTGCTGCCTCCGTTCACTAAAGCAAAATGCAGCTCCCATAAATTATTCCGATCCCAGATGCCATAGTTTTTTTTGTTCCGGAGCCATCCGGGTAATTCTTTAGATGCTGACAATACAGGATGCGGGAGTTTCTTATAAAGTTGGTTAAACCTGTCAACCCAGCCAATACCGGCATGAGCAACTGACTCTTTCTTGAATTGGTCCGGCGGCAATGCCAGAAACATTGCAGATTCAATTCCTGCTTCCTGGCATACTTCGTGAAATAAAATATCTCCTCCGCATGCACCACCGGCTATCCCTTTCAAAATATACCCGTCCTGCAGGCGTTTCCGCTCGTCCATTACGACCTTTTTGATGGCCTTTTTGACGGCGTTTTCTTTTGCTTTTGTGCCGGGGAAACGCGGCTTTTCCCTGTCTGGCTTATCAATCATGTGCCCGGTAAATAAAAGAAAGTGTTCGCGCAGCGGTTCATCAATTGCAGGGGATAATACTGTGTTCAGAGTAGCAGCTGTATGCTCATTAAATAATTGCAGGGCAGCATACATTTTTATTTGTTTCAGGGCAGATTCGCGGCCTTGCGGATTTACATTGTTCAAAACAGCTGCATAAACTGCAGCAACTTTTTCAGACCGGTTAGAAGTAAGGAACAGGTAGTCTGCTTCGCTAATATCCAGCCAGGGATCTTTCTCATTTTTGGCTTTTAGCTGTGCTTTAGCTGCATCCAATGAAAGCCGCAGGCTTGCTGTTAAGGCCTGTTGTCTTTTTTTCATCTTTTCTAATTCTCTTAATGCATCATCGTCTGTGTCAAATCTTAGTTCCCATGCCCGCGTATTATTTTCAGCCAGGATAATTTGTACTTTTAATAACGCTAAGGCATTTAACCCGGAATAATAATGGTTGAGGTTTTGTAAAAATCCTTTTTCGTAGTATTCCTGTGCCTGTTGCAGGAAAATAGATTCCAGCGCCTTCTTTTGTTTATCAACAGCGGCAGACCACTCCATCACCCATCTTGTTTTTTCGTTGCGGGCCAGTAAGGTATAAGCTTCTGCACGGGTATAATTGTCTATATTTTTGTCTTTGATGATGATTTCTGCGGCAATATCGGATTGTGCCCGCAGTGCCCGGGTTTCCTGGGGATTAGCGCCAAGTACTGTTTCTGCCAGTCTTTGATAAATAGTGGAGAGCCGGTCGTTGGCCTGTATGTCTTTCTTCTTTTTAGCAATTATTTTATCCCATACTTCTTTTGAAAGCCCGTATTTCTTTAAGCGGAACAAGTGCTCCCCAATCAGCCTGTATGCGGGCATTCTCCAGCTAAAGAACTGGGCTTCGTAAGCAAGTAGTCCTAAACGGCCTGCATATCCTGCTTCCGCGGCAACTCTCACTTCTTCCACAAAGTCCTGTGGCATGGCAATGTATTTTTCAGGATCATGAGTGTCCAGATGAGGAAGTACCTTAAAAACAGGACTGTCTGTTCTTTCCAGTTCAAGGGTTTCATGCACCATATTAATAAAAGCATCCAGAGAGGCGGCCGGATCCTGCTCATTATAACTGTGATATTTATAGCCGATAATATCAAAAGGTGTTTCATCGTATCCCGATGCTTTAATAAGTATCGTGGATTTGTCACGAAGGGCGTGCCTGATCCCCAGCTCATAAAAAACATTGGCGTTATGAATAGTGATATCTGCAATTACGATGTCTGCCAGTAAAAGTTCAGAGAACATATCTTCATGAATGCTTCCCGATGCAAAGACTTCGCCTGTAGTTCCGCCTCCCAGGTTCAATGCACGCATTGCCGGTTTTATCAGGTCAGTTTCAACCCGGTCAAAATCAAAATATATAGTCTGAAGACCATTTTTTGCATCTTTTTTCAATACTGGCCGCCTGCTTCCGAAAGGGCGAACGATAAATACTTCAGCCATGATATTTATTACGGATTACAGAAAATATTTGAAATGCGAAGCTACATTAACCTGCTCACCGGCTTTTTTCCCTACTTCACGTAACTGTGGAATATACTTTGTAGAATCCATTTCTCTTACGTCGTCGCTGTCAATATGAGAAAGACCTGATTTGTCCAGACTATCCTGGCTCAGATCGGCATTATAACGGATATAGCTGAAGTGCCGGCCGGCATCGTTGTCAATCCCCATGACGTTACCATTTTCATCTAAGGGTACAAGGTCATCCATTTCTCTGTCAATGGGTGAGCCGAATATGCACCTGCCAACGGTGCGGCAATTGATGTCCTGGTCCACCTGCATGGTGTACATTAAATTATTAGGCAAACTCTTAGCAGTGTCTATAATATTGTTATAAGCTCCGGGACTGGCTGCCGATCCTGTACCTAGTGATACAATTAACAGGTTTCTTTCCCCGGTAGCCCATTGCAGCTTATAGGCTTTTTGCGTGGCCATTTTGTACATAAGAAAAGCCGGGTTGTTATAAGGAGTAACTCCTCCGTCAACAAACACAAAAGTTTTTTCGGGGTTGGCAGGATCCCATTGCATGGTTTCGGGCCTGAAATAAACCGGTGCTGCAGTGCTGGCCCTGACCAATTGGTATAGCGGAATACGAAGATTGCAGTCAGACCGGGTTTGTTCATTATATTTTGCCCACGGGTTATTGCTGATGGGCCATGGCGAATCCGTAGAACGATTCATGGTTACTACCAGCAGTAAAGATTTGAATTTCCCTGACTCAATATCAATATCTCCATCGCCAAAAGTGTTTTTCAGTTCTTTAAGCAAAGGGCCGTCGTTATAAAAGTATTTTACCCGTTTCAGCAGAAATGATTTGTCAAACATGGCCTCACCTTTCTCCTCATAAAAATCCAGCAGTTTTTGAACCTTCATGCCTAAAGACAGGCCGGCAGCAATAATAGCTCCTGTGCTGGTCCCTCCAATGTAATCAAAATAATCAGCAAGGCAAAAACTGTCATCTTTTTTCAGCTCCCGCTGCAACTGTTGTTCCAGTTGCAGCAATATTTCTAATGTAAGGACCCCGCGTATGCCTCCGCCGTCTAAGGAAAGAAGTTTGCGGGGCTGATGGTTAAATGCAAATTTTTGATTGAAGGA
>DAOLFI010000092.1:0-8438 GCA_035326385.1 Niabella sp. | reverse complement strand
CGGAGCACCAGGAGGGTGGGGCATACCTAATTTAAATGCACACGCAACAAATTCACCACAATCCCACAAAGAGCCCCTGGCTTCTTTCGTGAGCGTGTATGTAAGAGCGGCGATCGCAAAAATCACCCAGCCTGTAAGGTTGTTTACTTTTTTGAAATTCATGTTAAAATAGCATTTATAACGCCCGCAAAAATAGGGATAAAGCACCCACTTAGCTCTAATTTGAGAGTGGATGTTTGAAATTTGTGAAATTGTAAAGATTGTTTACTGCCTGATATATGCAGGATTGCGGTAAGGGTTGTTGTACCAGGTGGCATCAATCTCTTTGACGAAATTTTCTATGTCGCGGTCAAAGCTCTCTTTAAGATTGAAATCCTGCTTCAGGTTGCCCCCGTAAAAAAATGCAACAGTCTGGTAAAGCCGGGCGTTTAAGCCGCCTTTGTATTCTTTTAATATTTCGTAACAGTTGTTGCCGGTTTGGCGGTTGATCAGCTTCATCAGCACCCTGCCCTGGTAAACAGAAAGATTGGTAAGCGGGTCGGCAAACTGCTTTTTAAGTTCTTTTTCTTTCTCTTTGATAATTGCTTTCCTGTCTTTCTTTTTTCCTACAATTTCTATTTCTTTATTTATCTGGTTAATAGTATTACCTGCAACTCTTGCATAAGGGTAGCAAACATAAACAGCATTGCGGAGCCGGTTATACTCCCGTTTTACCTGCTCCAGCCTGGCAGGGGGCAGTTTGGATACCCATACATTTTCCTCTTCGGTGTATGGCATCATCTTAAATGAGTTATAATCTGTTCCATACCATATTGCCGCAACTTTGGTAAGATCTAAAGGTCCCCAATCTTTCATAATTTCCTCCATACCTGGCCTGGGGGGAATACGGGCAGTATCAGCAGCAGGGGTCTGCGCGCTGCTGCTACCAACAGAAAACGTTACAGCAGTTAATACAAACAAACAATATTTCCAAAGGGTATTCAACTTTGCAAAGTTAATAGCTGCCAGATATAATAAGGTATTTTCAACTTCTTTCTAAATGATAAGAAAATCATAATTTATTCTGAAAGCTAAAAGCCGGAAAATGATGATAAGGTCCAGGCAGTAATAGCGGCAACGCTGGTATTCAAAAAGTTAACGGCGTTATTGTTCAGCCAGCCTTTTCGTTCCAGTGTAGCACCACATACTGAATCTGCAATATTGCCCGCTGTTCCGGCAACTACGATGATCACAAAGGAACTGAGCAAGCCATTGTTAAAAGCAATATAGAGAAGAGCAATGACAAGGCTTCCTGCAAGTCCCAGTAAACTGCCTTCAAGACTTACTACGCCGTTTGATCCTTTTTCATCCTTTTGAAAATTAAGGATATTGTAAAACCGGCGTCCGTAAACATTTCCCAATTCAGATGAAACCGTATCTGCCGTTGCAGCAGAAAAGCAGGATGCTATAATAATTGGTGCGTGGAGAGGTAATGAAGGAAGGAGCCAGTCTGTCAAACCAATGATAGCAGGCAGCCCGGCATTGGCAAATACCTGTCCGGTTGTTCGTTTGCCTTTTCCCTTTTCTGCCAGCCCGGCTTTTAATTTTATATCCATCTTCCAAGAAGTGGCCCATACTCCTGTTACAAAGAAAGCTGCCATTACTATGATACCGGGAAATCCTGTGCTCAAATAAATAAAATAGCTGAGTAATGCGCCTGTAATAGCTGCGGGTATGGTAAGCTTTTTCAACAGGATACTTAAAATAGTTCCGGTAATAATGATAAATAAAAATATCCCGCTGCTTATATTCATTCTTACTTATAAAACAGGCGGGGAAATTAAGCATTTTGGATCGAGGATTGACATTTGCTAAAAACTAAGTTTTAATAAAGTTGAAGATACGCCTGCGAAAAAATTCCTGCAGGAGCCATTGAGGTTGCTGGGAGTTCCATTTAACGCTGCTGATCATCCTCAGACTTTGGAAGAGTATACTAAGGAGCTGGAAGAAGGGGATGCTGAAATAGATAACAGCGCTTATATTACAATGGAGCATTTATTATAAGGAATCAGAGCAATGATCATTGTTTGGAGTATTAATGCTAAAAATGTGTTTAAGAAAATTTATGAATGCTGAATCCTGATCTGTGGGTAGAATCAAACGTTTGCACAAATTTTTTTTTGTTTATTAATTTTTATCTTATAAATTTGCTCCGCAATGAGTACAACACGATTTTTTACCGGCTTTTATTTTAGCTTCTTTTATAAAATGAGGCCGGGAATACTATAGTTGAACTCAACCGAAACAGGAAAAAAGAACTCAACATAAAAAGTCCCGGCGAAAATAGCCGGGACTTTTTTTGATCCCTCTAAATCTTCCGCCAAGGTGGTAAGACTTAGCAAAACTTATATAAAATGAGTACGATGTTAAAAGAGACCTCTGATAATAATGATGCGGGAATTTCCTCAAAAGGAAAGCAGGTAGACCCCATGCCTCATATTGCCATCCAGGGTATTGAAGGCTGCTTTCACCAACAGGCTGCGAACTATTTTTTTGATAAAAGTGTGAGTGTAGAATGCTGCGCTACCTTTAAAGAGGTTATAGCTGCTGCTAAAGATAAAAACAGAACGAACGGCTGTATCATGGCTATTGAAAATTCCATAGCAGGGAGTATTTTGCCTAATTATAATTTACTGCAGGGCAGCAACCTGAAAGTTGCTGGAGAAATATATATGCAGATCCATCAGAACCTGCTGGTAAACCAGGAAGTAGAGCTGGACGATATCAAAGAAGTACATTCCCATACCATGGCATTACAGCAGTGCTATAAGTTTTTAGATCAGTATAAATGGAAGCTGGTGGAAAGTGATGACACTGCTTTAAGCGCCAGGCATATAGCGCAATATAAAAGTAAACATATTGCGGCCATTGCCAGTAGCCTGGCCGCGGATATTTATGGGCTGAAAATAATAGCACCCAGGATCCAGACTTTAAAAAAGAACTATACCCGTTTCCTGGTTCTGAAAAGACCGGAAGATATTGGAGAGCAGCAAACGGGAAATAAGGCCTCTGTCAATTTTCAAACCATACATAAAGAAGGATCGCTGGCAAGAGTTTTGGGCGTGATCGCTATCCATAAAGTGAACCTTACCAAACTGCAGAGCTTCCCTATTCCGGGATCAGAGTTTAAATACCAGTTTCATGCAGATATGGAGTTTGATAATATGGAATCTTTTGAAAGAGTTATCAAAAAGATCACGCCTCTCACTGAAGATATTAAAATTTACGGCATTTACAATAAAGGTATATGGAAATAGCAAAAAGATTACAGGGCGTTGGTGAGTACTACTTCTCAAAAAAGCTGAGAGAAATTGATGAGCTGAACAAGCAGGGTAAAAAGGTGATAAACCTGGGGATAGGCAGTCCTGATCTGCCGCCGCACCCCGATGTAGTAAAAGTTTTGTTTGAAGAAGCGCAGAAGCCCAATGTGCACGGCTATCAAAACTATAAAGGCAGTCCTGTATTACGTAAGGCGTTTGCAGACTGGTACGGGAACTGGTACGGCGTTTCTCTTGATGCGGATACCGAAATTTTGCCCCTGATAGGCAGCAAGGAAGGTATTATGCATATCTGCATGACCTACCTGAATGAAGGAGATGTTGCCCTTGTGCCCAATCCCGGTTATCCTACTTATAGCAGCAACGTAAAAATTGCGGGTGGTGTTTGTATGAATTATGATCTGAAAGAAGAACATCATTACCAGCCGGATTTTGCACAGATAGAAAAGCAGATTGCTTCCTTCTCCGGTGAAGGTGCTGTGAAATTGCTTTTTGTGAACTATCCTCAAATGCCTACCGGCCAGAAGCCTGTTAGGGAAGTATTTGAGCAGCTGGTAGCTTTCGCTAAAAAGCACCATCTTTTAATTGTTCATGATAATCCGTACAGTTTTATCCTGAATGAGGAGCCTGTCAGCCTGTTAAGCATCGAAGGAGCGAAAGAGGTGGCGATAGAGTTAAACTCTTTAAGTAAATCACATAATATGGCGGGGTGGCGTGTGGGCGTGCTTTGCGGCGCTGCACACAGGATCAATGAAGTGTTACGCTTTAAAAGCAATATGGACAGCGGTATGTTCCTGCCCCTGCAGCTTGCTGCTGCAAAAGCCTTAACCCTGGGAAAAGAATGGCACGATGAAGTAAATGCTATATACAGGGAAAGAAGGGAAAAAGTTTTTCGTTTGCTGGACCTATTAGGCGCTACCTATTCCAAAAACCAGGTAGGCATGTTTGTTTGGGCGCGCATTCCTGCCAGGTATAAAGACTGCTACGAAATAGCCGATGAAGTACTGTACCAGGCTAATGTGTTCATTACTCCGGGTGGCATTTTCGGCAGCGCCGGTGAGCAGTATATCAGGATTAGCCTTTGCGGATCAGTAGAAAGATTTGATGAGGCCATTGACAGGGTAAAGAAAAGTTTAGATGTTTAAATGTTGAAAAGATAAACAGGGGTTTACAGGATTGCTCCGGCGCCCTTTTAATCAGGTATATTAATGAATAACAGGAAAAAAATAGCAATAGTAGGTGTAGGGCTTATTGGAGGCTCGATGGCTTTGCAACTGCACGAAAAGAAGCTTTCGTCCAGGTTGATTGGCGTAGAAGCAAGCCTGAAACATGCAGAACAGGCTTTAGAGTATGAGCTCGTGGATGAGATTTTGCCTCTTGATGAGGCGATACAGGAGGCCGATGTTATCATTATGTCGGTTCCGGTAAATGTGCAGGTATACCTGTTGCCACAGGTACTGGATAAAGTGACTGACCAGGTAGTGATAGACCTGGGTTCAACAAAATCTGATGTGATAGCTGCCGTACAAAACCATCCCAATCGCGGGCGTTATGTAGCCACGCATCCTATGTGGGGTACGGAATACAGTGGCCCGGCAGCAGCAGTGCGCGGCGCCTTTGAAGGTAAAGCAGTAATCTTTTGCAACCGGGAGGATAGTGATGCCGATGCAGTAGCCTGGGCAGAAAAGATGTATAATAAAATAGATATGCGTATTGTGGATATGGATGCAAACGCACACGATTTGCACGTAGCTTATGTAAGCCATATTTCGCATATTACTTCATTTGCCCTGGCAAACACGGTGCTGGAGAAAGAAAAAGTGGAAAGCGCTATTTTTCAGATCGCTTCAGCAGGTTTTGAAAGTACAGTTCGGCTTGCCAAAAGTAACCCGGCCATGTGGGTGCCTATATTTTTGCAGAACAGGGACAATATTCTTGATGTATTAACAGAGCATATTGACCAGCTTAGCAGGTTCAAGGATTATATAGCCAACAGCGACCAGGAAAATTTACAGGCCCTGATAACAGATGCCAATAAAATAAACAGAATCATTAAATAAAAAGTACATTTGCCGGATAGTAAAATGATTGAATAATCTTTAATATTTTGCCAGATAAAGGATAAAAATCAAAACAAATTCTTTCGGTTATTAAATAACATCAACAATAAAAAATAATGAGCACTCAGCAAGCAACAGCAAAAGAAACACTTCAACAAGCATGGACTAAGCGTCCGTTAATTATCAGCGGTCCCTGCAGCGCAGAAACTGAAGAACAGGTACTGGAAACCGCCCGGCAATTAGCCGAGACAGGTAAGGTTAACGTATTACGTGCCGGTATATGGAAACCCCGTACCAAACCGGGTATGTTTGAAGGTATTGGCGCTAAAGGACTACCCTGGATGCAAAAAGCCAAACAGCTTACCGGTTTGCCCACTGCTGTTGAAGTAGCTACAGGAAAGCAGGTTCAGGATGCTTTGACCTTTGATGTGGATATACTCTGGATAGGGGCGCGCACTACTGTAAATCCCTTCAGTGTACAGGAGGTGGCTGATGCTTTGCGTGGTGTGGATGTGCCTGTATTAATTAAAAATCCTATTAACCCGGATCTTGAGCTATGGGCTGGTGGAGTAGAACGAATTGCACGTGCAGGGATTAAAGATCTCGGGCTGATCCATCGTGGTTTCTCTTCATACGGAAACACGCAATTCCGCAATGCGCCTATGTGGCATCTGGCAATTGAAATGAAGCTGAAATACCCTGAGCTGCCTATTATCAACGATCCCTCGCATATCTGCGGCAAACGTGATAACCTGATGGAAGTTTCTCAAAAGGCTATCGACTTGGACTATGATGGGTTAATGATCGAAAGCCATATTGATCCGGATAATGCATGGAGCGATGCCAAGCAACAGGTTACACCGGCCCGTCTTAAAGAAATGCTGGAAGAGATCATCTGGAGAAAAGAAGACATTGATAATAACGAATACCACCAGGCGCTGGAAAAACTGCGTCAGCAAATCAACCATCTGGATGATGAAATGCTGCAGATACTGGGGCAACGTATGAAAATTGCAGACCAGATCGGCCAGTACAAAAAAGATAATAATATTACTATTTTACAGCCAGGTCGCTGGCAGGAGATTATCGAAAAAACTGCTGCACGTGGTGAGAAACTGGGCCTTAGCCGCGATTTCTTAAATAAATATTTAGATGCTGTGCACCTGGAAAGCATCAACCGTCAGAAACAAGTATTAGACGCTTAAATTTTTGTACTGTCAAATCTCGTAAATTTTGGTTCAGACAATCAAGTTTTCCAATGCTTCCACTAACTTTCACTTCAACAGCTCTTTAAAGGAGTTAGGTAAAATTATTGATAAGAAGCATACTGTTTTTATCACAGATCAAAATATAATTAAAGCTCACGAAAGCAAGTTCAAAGGTTTTAATACTATTGTAATCCCGGCTGGTGAAGCGCATAAAAAACAATCTACAGTTGATGAAATTATTTTAAAGCTTATTGAAAATAAGGCCGACAGGAAAACTGTTTTGGTAGGTGTAGGCGGTGGGGTTATTACTGATCTTACGGGGTATGTAGCATCGGTTTATATGCGCGGTATCTCTTTCGGATTTGTGCCTACCACCATTTTAGGCCTGGTAGATGCTTCTATTGGCGGTAAAAACGGCATTGATGTAGGTTTATATAAAAATATGGTGGGCATTATCCGGCAGCCCTCTTTTATTTTGCATGATCTTTCTTTGCTGCAATCGTTACCACAAAAAGAATGGCAGAACGGCTTTGCCGAGATTATTAAGCACGCCTGTATTAAGGATGCAGCCATGTTTAAACAATTAGAGCAACACAGCCTGGAGGATTATATAAAAGATAAAAAACTGCTGGCGGATTTAATTCAGCGTAATGCACTGATCAAGACCAGGGTAGTTCAAAAAGATGAGTTTGAGAAAGGAGAGAGGCGTTTATTAAATTTTGGCCATACTATTGGGCACGCTATAGAAACGCAGTATAACCTCATGCACGGAGAGGCAGTAGCCATTGGAATGGTTTGTGCCAGCCGCATTTCGGAACAATTGCTTGGTTTTAGCGGTAAAGAAAAAATCCGGTTACTGATAGAACAATACCAATTGCCGGTTACCGTTGCATTTGATGCAGAGAAAGTTTTTGAGGTATTGGCAATGGATAAAAAGCGCGTGCACAAAGAAATGAATTTTGTATTACTGGAAAAGATTGGCAAAGGTGTGGTGCACGCTATACCGCTGAAACAACTGGAAAAGATCATTAATAAATTATAAAATTGCTGCGCGGGGCCGATTATTAAATAAAGTTATGTGAGGCGTCCCTGACTGCCTTCAGACTGGCTCGGTTACGCTATACGAGATGTTTTCGTAACACATCTGGTTATATTATCGCCTCAAGCTGCGGCTGTTGAAGGCGTCCTCGCTTCGAACGCTTACTTTATTGCCTTTGGGCGATAAATACAATACAATAAAGAAAAATGAAAATAACCATTTCTCCATCTGAACTACAAGGGAATATATTGGCACCTGCCTCTAAAAGCTCTATGCAGCGCGCTTGTGCTGCGGCTTTGGTAGCAGCAAAGAGATCAGTGATATTTAACCCGGGCCATAGCAATGACGATAAGGCTGCAATGGGTATTATAGAAGCATTAGGTGCTACCATCGAAAAAGGTAACGAAGAAATTATAATCGATAGTTCCGGTTTTGCAGGTGTTCTCTCCCCGGAGAGGGGGCGGGGGGGAGCGGCTATTATCAACTGCGGGGAAAGTGGTTTGAGCATCCGTATGTTTACGCCTCTGGCTGCGCTTACCGGTAATAGGATCACTATTAATGGCGAGGGCAGCCTGGTTACCAGGCCTATGGATTTCTTTGATGAAATATTGCCACAGGTAGGGGTGAGCATCCATTCTAACGACGGGAAATTGCCGCTGGTGATCCAGGGACCGTTACAACCTGAAAATATTACCATCGACGGATCTTTAAGCTCTCAGTTCTTAACAGGGCTGTTGCTGGCTTACGCCGCTTCCTCTAACCCCTCCCGGGGAGAGGCTTTAGAAGGTCCTGACAGTAAGAAGGTTTCTATTAA
>DAOLFI010000928.1:0-1776 GCA_035326385.1 Niabella sp. | reverse complement strand
CCTCGGGCAGCGGCGTTATCATTAGCCAGGATGGTTATATTGTTACTAATAATCACGTAATCTCCGACAGGGATGGGAAAAGCATTGCCCCTGAAATTAAAGTAACCCTGAACGAAGGACGTAAAACTTATACGGCCAAAGTAGTAGGTCGCGATCCCAGTACTGACCTTGCTGTTTTAAAAATAGATGCTACCAATCTGCCTTATCTGATTTACGGAAACTCTGATAATCTGCAATTGGGCCAGTGGGTATTGGCGGTCGGTTATCCGTTTAATCTTGAAGCTACTGTAACAGCCGGTATTATCAGCGCTAAAGGTAGAAGCATAGGTATCAACAGCCAGCAAAGTGAATCCCCGGTAGAGTCGTTCATTCAAACCGATGCAGCAGTGAACTCAGGTAACAGTGGGGGCGCGTTGATCAACACCAACGGGGAACTTATTGGCATCAACTCTGCCATTCTTGCACCTGGTGGTACTTATGCAGGTTATTCATTTGCCATACCGTCAACCATTGTTAAGAAAATAGTAAATGATATTGTAAAGTTTGGCGATGTAAAACGTGGCTACTTAGGTATTACTTATTCTTCCCAAAGCGCTCAGAACGAAGAATACCTTAAAAGAGCTAATGTTCAGGACGGAGTATATGTTTTAGGAACCGATCCCAGCGGAGGAGCTGCTAAAGCAGGTATTAAAAAAGGCGATATTGTTACCAAGATCAATGGCAGGAACATTATTTCCGGACTTGAAATAAGTGGTACGCTGGCAAGTGCCCAGCCCGGCGATAAAGTGCAGCTCACTTATGTGCGCAGCGGTAAAGAAACAACAACAGAAGTTACCCTTTCTGCACAATCCAAATTGGTACAGATCTCTTCTGCAGAAGCCATTGGCGACAGATTAGGCGTTGACCTGAAAAATCTTGATGCCCAACAGGCCACCAAATTAAGAATAAAGGGTGGTGTTGAAGTTACTAATATCCGTGCAGACGGGCCACTGAGGAGAACAAGAATGGAAAAAGGCTTTATTATTACCTCAGTGAACGGGGCAGAAATTAAAAATACAGATGATCTGGCAAAAGCCCTTGCAAGTGTAAGAGGAAGTGTGATAGAACTGGTGGGTATCTACCCGGGTTACAGCGGCAGGTACAGCTACCAGATCAATTTATCAGGAGATGAAACAGATGGCGGCACATTCTAAAAGAAACCGCTGAAAAAATAAAGAAAGGGCTGTCCGTAGTTCAGACAGCCCTTTTTTATGCATGAAAGTTCCACAGACTATTTGCAGGCTTAAAATTGATCATAGCCAGACTTGCACATCCCGCCAAGTTTGGCTAATTTTGCGCTTCTATTTTTTTACGAAAGTTCAAACGCTCTATTATAATTATAATGATCCACTTCTTCGTGAACTCCCGGAACATCGTTTATGGTGTTCAAACCGATAAAAATCTTTCTGCAGAAGATATTCAAAAGCTGAGCTGGCTCTTCGGCAACGCTAAAAAGCTGGATGATACTACTATCAACCATTATTATGTAGGTCCTCGCGCCGCCATGATCACCCCCTGGAGCACCAATGCCGTGGAGATTACCCAAAATATGGCCATCAGCGGTATTACCAGGATCGAGGAATTTCATCCTGTACCGGCAGATTTCAACGATTTTGACCCGATGATCTCGCAGAAATATGCGGCACTTACGCAGGAAATATACACCATCAATATTACACCGGGACCGGTACTGGAAATTGAAGATATTGATGCCTACAATAAACAGGAAGGTCTTTC
>DAOLFI010000927.1:0-1776 GCA_035326385.1 Niabella sp. | reverse complement strand
GTATGCTGGAAAGAAGAGATAAAACCACTTCTGTAACGGTACAGGCGCAAAGTGTAGGTCGCCCTACCGGCACTATCGCTGCTGAATGGCAGGCTAAAATAGAGCAGCTTCCTACACCAATCGGTATCAGTTATATCTGGGGTGGAGATATGGAGAACCAGAGCGAAGGTTTCGGGTCTTTAGGAGTTGCATTACTGGCAGCAATAGTATTGGTGTACCTGATCATGGTAGCGTTATATAACAGCTTTGTGTATCCTTTTGTAGTCTTATTCTCTATCCCGTTATCAATTATAGGAGCTTTGCTGGCACTGGCGCTGACCAACAATTCACTGAATATTTTTACTATCCTGGGGCTGATCATGCTTATAGGACTGGTGGCTAAAAACGCGATCATGCTGGTAGATTTTACGAACCAGCGGAAAGCAGCAGGAGAAACTACTTTTAATGCCTTGGTACAGGCAAACCATGCAAGGCTGCGCCCTATCCTCATGACTACCATTGCGATGGTGATAGGCATGCTGCCCATTGCCATGGCAAGCGGCGCCGGTTCCGAATGGAAGAATGGACTGGCATGGGTAATTATAGGAGGCCTGGTAAGCTCCCTGTTTCTCACGCTGGTGGTGGTGCATGTGATGTATGCTATATTCGACAGGCTGATCAATAAGTTTAATAAAAACAAAAATCCTAAATCAATAGAAGAGCGAATGGTAGAAGATTATGTGCACCGTGAATTAAGCGAGGATGGCTTTAATCCAACACATATTTAGGAAGCAATTTATTCCTGGTTGATGTTTTGATCCGTACAATGCCGTATCTGTAAAAGATGCGGCATTTACTTTGTATGAAAAAGTTAGTTCTCAAACACGATCGTTTTATTATGATATAGCAGCACTTTGTCCTGCAATACCAGTTGCAGCGCATTGGCCAGCACCGATTTCTCAATTTCCCTGCCCAGGCGTACCATATCTTTTACTGTATGGGCATGATTCACCGGTATGGTTTGCTGCGCAATAATGGGACCATCGTCCAATACATTGGTAACAAAATGCGCCGTGGCGCCAATCAGCTTTACGCCGCGCTCATGCGCCTGTTTATAAGGATGCGCACCAATAAAAGCCGGTAAAAATGAATGGTGTATATTGATAATGGCAGAGGGATAATGTGATATAAATTCAGGGGAGAGGATACGCATGAACTTAGCCAGTACAATATAATCAAATTCATACCTTTTTAATATGCTGATAATTTCCTGTTCAAAAACGTGTTTTTCTTTCCCCTCATGCGAAATATAGTGAAAGGGAATGTCAAATTTTTCAGTTAACGCCTGCAGGGTATCATAGTTGCCAATGACACACTGCACATCAGCGCCTAAGGTGTTAAAAAAATTTCTTAGTAAAATATCCCCCAAACAATGGTGCTCCCTGGTAACAAGCACTGCTATTTTCTTTTTTTCATAAGGCCTGATGCTGATCTCGGTATCTTCCGGGAGTTTGGCTTTTATTTTTTGCTGAAGCAGATCCAGGTCAGTACTACCTTGGATTTCCAGTCTTATATAAAAGCGGTTTTCATCTACATTCACGTATTCCTTCATCGAAATGATGTTAAGATTGGCTGCCGCCATAATTGCAGAGATGTCTGCCACTAATCCTACCCGGTCGCTGCATTGTAATAAGATGATCATATTTTTTATTTAGACTTTAGTATTTAGTACTTAGACGTTAGATGAATACGATAAACCAATATCCAGCATCCAGTAACCGGTATCCGGCATAATGT
>DAOLFI010000926.1:0-1779 GCA_035326385.1 Niabella sp. | reverse complement strand
ATCCATATATGACCATTATCTAATTTGCAAATAGATGAAATGGTTCCCTCGGGAAGCTGAAATTTAGTCGTATCATTAGGGGATATCCTGTACAGATCATGATTTGATATAACCCATACACTCTTTCCTTCCTTTAGAATAGAAGATACAAAGCTGTTTTTAAATCTTTCTATTTCCCGGAATTGCTCTTTCAATACATCAAAAATAAAAAGACCTTTCCTGGTAGCCACCCATATTTCATTTTTTGATCTGCAAAGCAAAGCCCTAACATCATTGTTGCCAAGGCTGGTTTTGTCTCCGGGAAGGTTTCTGAATTTTTTCATTTTATATCCATCATACCTGTTCAATCCATCTTTTGTTCCAAACCATATAAAGCCGTACTCGTCCTGCATTGTGCAGAATACCAGATTGTGCGACAGGCCGGCATCCACGTTGATTTGTTTAAAGAAAAACTCTTGCCCCTTCAGCTGGAAGGTAAATAATGTAAGTATAAAAAGGGGTATAAAAAATTTCATTATAGTATATGTAATGCCAAAAGTATTGGTTAGCGAGCGTTAAAAAAAATGATACGATTTTTAAAATTAATGATACGATTTTAACCCCTGCTATGCCGGAGGAATTAGAATTTTGAAAAGATTAATTGTAATTGCTATATAGAAAATTAAACGGATGCTATGTTCAAAAAATTTTTATTACATCAAAGCAGGTGCTCCCGGCATTACCGGTTTATTTTAACAGCTATCGGGATTATTCTTTTTCAGTCTTTTTGTTTTTCACAAAAAATTATTAGAGGAACTGTTAAAGATAATGCCGGTAACGCTATTGAAAATGTTAGTATAACTGAAGCCGGTAACCCTGGTAACGGTACGGTAAGCCAGCCTGATGGTAGTTATTCCCTTTCTGTACCAAACGGATCAGTGTTATCATTTTCAGCTATAGGATATGAGTCGAAAGAGCTGCCGGTTCCCCCGGATGATGATGTGTTGGATGTGTCTCTTTCAGTAGTTGCCAATAATCTGAATGAAGTGGTAGTTATAGGATACGCAACGCAAAAAAAAGGAAATATTGCTGCGGCAGTAAGTACTATTAATGCGGAGGACCTGGCGCGTACTACTTCTACTACTACTGCCGGAGCGCTTGTGGGTAAGGCTGCAGGTATTACCTACCGGCAGGCATCAGGAGTGCCCGGCTCTGCGGCCAATATCCAGATCAGGAGCATGGGAACGCCGCTTTATGTAATTGATGGTGTAATGTCAGATGGAGGAACGTTTAACAACATTAATGTTAATGACATTGAGTCTATCAGTATTTTAAAAGATGGTGCAGCTGCCATTTATGGTATTAAAGCGGCTAATGGCGTGATACTGGTAACAACTAAAGGCGGCAAGTTTGGAAGTAAGCCAACGGTTGCGCTGGATGCTTATTATGGCTGGCAGCAATGGTTTCGTTATCCCCGGTTTTTAACTCCTTATGAATGGCAGTATGCAAACCTGATGAAGGATGTTAACAATGGTGTATATACAGGTACCCCGGAAGAAGATCAGAAAATGCTGGAGTTATGGAGGCAGGGTTTTTATGATCCGGAAACCGGCCAGGACTATCGGGGCTTTGACTGGAAAAAGGAGTATGTAAATAATGCCGCGCCATTATTTTACAGGAATCTTAGTGTGAATGGAGGTTCCGAAAGGGTTGCTTATTATTTGTCTTTTGGCGCTGTTAACCAGGATGCTGTTTTTGATGATTATAAATTCAAAAGATATAATATTACATCAAGGGTTG
>DAOLFI010000091.1:0-8446 GCA_035326385.1 Niabella sp. | reverse complement strand
GGTTCCCATCGGGCTGTGGTTTGTTAGCGTCAATTTTTCCTTCAACAGTTTTGGCCTTTTCCACAGCATGAGTTAACTGCTCGGGAACGCCGCCCGTGCTTCTTTGTATTATATTTTTCCTGGCAAGAGATGGGTTAGCGACAGTAGTTGTGGTATGGGCATGGCTTGCCCCTTGCTGAATGGTATGCGTAAGCTCATGCGCCAGCAAAACACTCCCTGCAGCAGTGCCGGGGGCATATTTACCACTGTTAAAATAAATATCGTTGCCGTGCGCAAATGCCTGTGCCTGTATGGAGCGGCTTAAGCTTTCGGCCTGCGTGCCGGTATGAATACGCACACCGCTGAAGTCAGCACCGAAACGGGATTCCATAAATTGCCGGGTAGATGCGGGCATAGCGCTTCCCCCTCCTTTTGATGAAGACAGTGATTGCTCAAAGTTCATCAAACCTGTGGGAGGGCCTCTTCCATTTCGCTGAATATGCCTATGCTGAAGAGTGGCACCGGTATAAGTCTTTCTTGAAATATCCGCCGGCACATCACCTTCTTCGGCATTACAAGCTTCGCAATTACTTGCCTGAAGATCAATCTGCCTGAAAATCCTGGCTTGTATAGGATCTTGCTCAGTATCTTCTTTCCTGTTTAGTGTAACAGCCGGATACGAAGGAACTGTTATTTCAGCGCCTTCCTCCGGCTCCCGCTGTAATAATTCGTCTTTCTTTTCATCAGGCGCTGGTAAAACAGGATCAGACATCCGCATTACCTGGTCAGCAACTGCATCAGCCTCTTTTTCCTGCGGATCATCGGGACTGCTTACTGTAAGCTTTGCCTGAACCGGAGCATTAAAGAATACAGGGTGTTCTTTTGCACCAAAAAAACTTTCCTCGCCAGCTTTTCGAAAGAAAGCCGGCGCAGCAGTTTTTTGCTGAACTGCGGAGGAATGGTTTGTTTTTTCGGCGCTGGTAAACACTCAGGATAAATTAAATAAGCAATGTTCAATACTCAATACTTAAAACTATACCCTGCCAAGCAGGCTGCTATGTACCCAGCCTTCAGGCTCAGATATGCCGGCTACCGGTTGGGCCAGTTTTACATGAAACCAGTCCATCACATTGTCAATAAACTCTACCTTAACGCCTTTCTTTAATTTACCGGCAACATCATAATTAAGCCCCGGGCCGGTTCTGAACCGCACGCCCTCGCCGGTTGTTTTAAACATAGCCGCATGGTCGTCGTGCCGTCCCATAACCCTTGACTTAAATGAACCCATTGGAAAGGCCGGTCCCGGATCTTCTTTCCTGCCGGGCGCAATATCATCATGCCCTAAAATATCTTTTAATTTATAATGGCTATAGATGGCCAGACTGACTTTGATACAGGCTTCTATTTGCACTGGTGTAAAAATATGCCAGCCCGACTCTGTATCCTGGTTTTTATGTTTTGCGACGATCACTTTTGATTCGGGGTACTCAACACCAAACCAGGAAACCCATTTGTTTCCTACACGTTTCAGTTTACCGGGATTGTCCAGCTCGATACCTATGGAGTAGCTGTTAAGTCCAGACAGGCCAGCCCAACTGCTCACACCGGCATGATATGCCTTCTTATTAAAAGGCACCATCTGTGTTATCTTTCCATCAAGTCCGATAACCAAATGTGCAGAAGCATTGGCCCCTGGGTTTTGAAACCAGTTGATACTTGACTGGGCGCTTCCTCCTGCTGTATAATGAATGATCAAATAGGCAGGCGTTATCACGCCCGATTGATTGGGTGAATTAACAAAGCTAACTGCAGCTTCGCCATTCTCTGCTACAAGTTTGTGTTGGCTGATTCGCATAATATTTGTTTTTTTAGATCCAATGAGTAATAAGATTTTGTTCCATCCAGGGCAGGCGGATGATGCTAATGCTCCATGGGAGCTGCTGCAACAACATATCATAAGCTTCCTGTTGAACCATCAGCTGCCACTCCCCTTTTTCTAACCGCTTGATCTTCCCCTCTCTTTGGAGAAATGAACTGCGCAGGCCCTCAACAGACGTATTGCCCAGCACTTTCCAATGCTCTATTACAGAACGCAGCATGTCATCAGCTTCTGATTTCCCGGATGGACTTAATTCTGTTCCTGTCTCTACTGCATCCTGCAGCTTTAATCCACATAATATTTTAGGAAGTACCAGTTCAAATTCTGCAGGGCGTTCCTTTCCGGTTACAGCATAGTAAATGAGATGTAAAGCACCGCCTGCATCTTTTATTTTGCCATTAGCAGCCAGGCTGGTACGTTCCAGCAGAACGGGTAAAAATGCTGCAATAATTACTGTGCCTGCAAGCGGTATATATATACCCTCTCTGCTTATCGCATCCGTTTTATCTCTAACTATAAAGTCAGTTGCTTTCGGTTCAGGTGTTTCTGTAGTTGTTTGTTTGGAATGAGCAGCGCTACCCGGTAACTTTTTTGCTCCAGGCTTATTATGCTGGGCAATACCCTGATCTGAAATAACCCCTTTTTGTTTTTGTTGTATGGCCGGATATACTTTTTGTATTTGATGTACAGCTTTTGATACAACAGTATGCTGCAAAATATGCAACGGGAACTGGGGTTTCGTTATTCTACGCCTTATAGGGTCCTGCTGCAGCCATTCAGTTACAGCCAGCGGCAATAGTTTTTTGCTGTTATACCTGTGTAGGATGGCCTCACCTATAAATACCTGTCTCCAATCTCTTACATTTACATTATATCTGCTACCGGGGCTATTATTATCCTTCAGGTTTTTTATTACTGTAAGATCATTCTCTATCATCATTATATCCGGAACAGGTATATCCGTGAGCCTGCTTATTAATTGTATAAAATCATTATTAGAAAGCAGGGAAAAAAACCTTTTCAGGGCAGAAGACCTCTTCAAGTCTTGTATAATAACCCACAGTTCATTAACGAGTGCATGCTGTAACCAGTCGGCCAGCTGTACTTTAAAATTCGCAGATATAGGCTTTGGTACATTCCAGGGTAAGGTGCCGGTTGTGAGGAAATGTGAAAGGATACCTGTAAAGCGGGTCCAGGAATCCCTTTTTGATACAGGCGTTTCCTCACTATGCATTTCATCGTTCCCTGTGTATTGCTTTAATTTTGATGCTATTTCATTAAGCAGAACAGGCAGCAGGTTTTCCAGCCAGTCATCCTGTTGCTGTATATTGATCTCAACTTCCAGGCGATCAATATTAATAATTGTATCCGCTCCGGTATTGTACTTATCCAGCTCCTGCTCTAAACCTGGTACCCATTTCTGTTCCACCCAGCGGTTCAGCGCCTGTTGCAGGGCCAATGAACCGCCGCTTCCACTGTACTGGAAGCTGATGCTGTTTTTACCAATAATATGTGTGGTTACGGCATCCATCTTATTTATCGGCTATCCCCTTTCAGTTACTTCAACATCGCCTGTAAAAGTTGCAAAGCAGCCTTTATCGTCAATGCCCGTAAAATGAACATGAGGTTTTTGTTGAAGATTAGAGAATATTACCGGATTTTTATCGGCAGACCAGGCGGGACGCCCATCCCTGAAATACCAGTAATAGAATTTAAATTCGGGGCTCACTTCAAAAGTAATATTCGTTCTGCCCGTTCTTATACCTTTCACTGACTCTACAGTCAATGACTCTTTACAAAGCGCTTCCGAAGTGTTTTTACACTTATCTATGCTGATACAACCAAATTTCGGAACAGCTATTTTGTTCTGATCATCATAAGCTATCTCTACCCCTTCTTTACTGTATATGACATTCAGATTATAGTCGGAGCTCAGCGTAAGTTGTATCTCCATCCTTATATCATGGCAAATAAATTTTTCTATTACCAGAGACTGCGTTTCCTTATTATAGGTAAACAAGGGCTCGCCATTTGCTGAAAAAGATGCAGGTATTTTGCTGCTTAATTCGAGGCAAAGCCTTGTGAACAGCTCATCAAAGCTGCCGAAGGATATTTCATTGCTATCGAAAACCGACCGGAATATTTCTGTTACATCTATGTCTTCAGCAGTACCTTCTGCAGCAACCCCGATCACTGCTTTTTCGGTTTGCTGCTTCAAGCTATTTCCTTCAGCAGGTTTTTGCATCCACAGGATATAATTGCATTTTTCAGCCATCCCGTCACATGGGAGGTCACAAGGGCCGGGACATTGATGCGACTGAATAACAAAAGCAGTCTCATTACCGGCACTATCCTTCACTACTATATTCTGACCTGAATCCGAAGGTGTTCTTACGGTTGTACTGTTCCCTTCGATCTGGTTGCCATCTACACTGTACGGCGTAACGCCACCACTGATGGTAATGGTTGTTGAAAAACTTTCTCCGCTTTCATCACAAACCGGCTCGCTTCCGGTTACCGACAGTGGTTTCATACACTCATGAGGATCAATTGTAAATGAAACAGCCTGATGCCCACTATCGCTTATACTTATTTGCCTGCCAGAACCACTTGTTACCCGTATCACAGCCTCGTTCCCTTCTATATCTTTACCATCCACCTTATAAGGAGCTTTACCACCACTAATTGTCAGCGTTACAGAGAAATTATTCCCGTCTTCATCGCACTGCGGATCACCGGCAGTTGCAGATAAGGGAACCGGCGGTTCGGGGAACTGGTAAACAACCGGGACACAATCAGAACAGCAGATATATGGCAAATAGAAATCAGCTATTATAATGCCATCTTCAACACGCTCATTATAGTCTGCTGCTTTGGAAGCCTCATCTCTGCCTGTTATTCTATTAAAAATATCTTCTTTGCCTATAATTACCCGCTCCTTCTTCGGGGTTCCGGCAGCATCTGATGCAAGCGCTATAGTTATATTTCTAAAGTTCTTTTCAGTAGCAATGATACTTCCTGAAAAAGCGCCCTGCTTTTTATCGTAAATAAAAACTTCGATCGTTGCCGGTAAAGCATCTACCCTTAGCTCAAAAAGACCGGTAGCATTGGTATAAACAGGATCATCGTTATCATTTGCTGACACCTGAGCCAACCGAACCCCAGTTTTTTTATCTGGACTAACAACCCTTCCTGTGATTGTAAAGGGCCCTTTTACCATCTTCACACTTTGCCGCTGATGGTAAACAAGCACCAGGGTTCCGCCAACAGGCACACCGGCTTTATGCTGTAATCCCGGATTTTTAGCTGCATAGTTCGCGAAAAAAACATTGCGGTACATCTCTTCGCTTCTCCTTACAAATTCCTGGTAAATGGCACGGAAGCTTCCCTTCTTACAGCTCAGGGCCACCTGGTCAAAATGGTCTGTCAGGTCTTCGGCCATATTCCGGTCGCTTTCAGTATAACGGGGATTAGCTATCACTTCTGTCAGGTAACCACGCAGCATTGTGCTTTCACGCTCTATCCGTTCAAACAGTACAATAAAGCTATTATAGGTTTCAATAAATTGGGAAAGCCTGATATGCACATCCATATAAGTTTTGCCTGCATGGAGGTCTCTCATATAATTGCCGATTATATCACTCCCCACCATATATTCCTGTAACAAACGTCTTGCTACATTCATATTATCATCCAGGAACTCTATCGTCTGACCTATAATGGCCTCCCATTCGCGCTTTACGATAGCATAGCTGGTTTCGAGGTCTTTGATATAGCATTCTTTGACAGCATCTTCCAGGTTATCAAGCTGCGGATTGCCGGTACGCAAAACAATAACATCAAAGGGCAGCCGGTTCTGCTCTTTCTGGTTAAGAATATTTTGTAAAACCGTTTTATAGTTCTTACCTATATGGCCTTCTACCCTTAAAAAATTATACGGCTCTATATCATATTTTAAAGGATTCAGCACAGTATCCGGAACCGGTGGCGTATAGGAGGCTGCATTATAAGACAGGATTGTTGCAGCTTTACCCTGACTGGCTTTAACCGGATTCCATAATTTATAGAGCACATTTGTGCCACTGTTTATTTTATAATAATAGGGAATTGCCTTTTCTGAAAGCGCTTCTTTTCCAAGAACGGAGGGCGTTATGCCAATACCCTCATTTTGTGCAACAACCGGTGCAGGTATCACCCTGTTGGTATAAATAGCAACAAGCCTCCTGAACAGGGCGGTTATTTCGCCGATGGTATGTCTTTGATCAAATAATGGGGAATACACAAAATGATGCCGCACCGGTTTATTGGGTATTTCTTCTGACGGAAATAAAATACCGAGCAGTAAATGGCGCGGAAACAGGCCTGCATCAGGAACGCAATTCATGCAAAGTATGCCGGAGCCTTTTGCACACAGTTCCTGGTAAGCCTGTACCAGGTCTGAAAAGAAATCGTAATAATACTGTGTATGTATGGCCTGGGCAGCTGTTATATTTCCGTTATGCAAAAAATCAAAGTCGGTTGCGATGCTGCTAAAAGGATCTGCGCTAAACCCATCCGCAATGCAGGGCTGTGATTTTACGAGATTATACAACCCGGCTAATGCCGCTTTTACCTGGTTGATAAAAGCTGGAGATAATACATCCAGGTAGGCGCCAATAATATCTGCCGTAGTAACGGGGCTGGTGTTGGGCACGTTCCACCGTGGCATAGAAAGCCCGGGCAGCTCCTGGAAATTTTTAGCCGGCAGACATTGGGCTGATTTATTGAACTTATCCAGTGATGCTTTGTCAACAAGCAGCGGGCGAATAGTTACCATCACCCTGCCGCCTTTATCATCGCAGGAGTCCACATTACAGTTTTTATTCTGCTCTTCCAGCAGTTCAGCAAAAAGAAGCACTAATTTGTCTGTCAGGAAATCCTTGGAAAGATTGGTGGCATCAGGATCAGTAGCAGTTTGCTTCAGTTCCCAAAGCGCCATATCCTGCGTGCGTGTGCCGGTTCCACTGGTAAAGAAACCATCATAATACCTGGGGCGGAGCGCATTATAAGAAATAAAGCCGGTAAAAGTAGTTTCCTCAAAGTTAATAAGATATCCCTCCGAGGTAACGCCGCACCCTTTACTGATGGTAACCGAGCTGCCGTCTGCGGACGCAGTTGCCTGCAGGCCGCAAACAATACCAATTCCTAACAGGTTGGTGCGCGTGAGGCGGCCCTGCTCGTCGAGATAGCCGAAAAGAAAATTAAGATCATCCGAAGTCAGAAGCTGATCGGGAACAAATTTTGGATACACTTTTTCGTTCGGAAACATATCGGTAATTTTTTGATGTTAAACGATGGTTTGATCCAGGTACACCCTGTTTTCTTCATTGCCTTCTGCACAATCATGCAGGCTTGCAGGAGGATAAACATTTTTCAGCCTGGTAAATACTTGAAGCAATGCCACCAAACGCTGATGCAATTGAAGTTTACCGGGTTTGTCTTTAGCCATTTCAGCACGCCAGGCACAATACAGTGTTGCAAATTCAAGCAACTGCTTTTTACTTACCCAGCAAATTTTAAGGCCCAGGTGAGCAGGCGCTTCTTTACGGATGGTTTGTTCTGCGAACTTCCTGAAATCCATATCGCCCCCGGCCATGCCGTCTTCCCCATTTACAACAACAGTAAACCTGAAGGAATAAGGATCCTTATCGGTACAGGTCTCGCAGTTTTGGGAAAGACAAACCGGCAGCAAGGGATCACCCTGTGGCAAAACAAATTCAGGAAAATCACCAGCAAATATCAGCAGGTCGTCAACATTCACACTATTACTGCCGCCGTAAAGAAGGTTACCCAGCTGCATCAATTCATTTCTTGCCTGCTCTGCTTCGTAGGGAGCATTGAAATGTTCTTTGCGGGTTGCAATTACTTCACCGGTCTCATCAACAAGATTGAGCACCCATTTTTTCTTTTTCCGGATCTGCCAGGATTGTTGCCTGCGCATTAGTCGTACTACTTCCCTTATTTCCTTTTTCGCTTTTTCTAAAGCTATGGCGGCATCACTATCGGCATAACGGGTGCTGCCGCTCAAATAAATATGCCGCTGCGCATCAATAAAACGCCATCTTCTTTCGAAGGAAACGCCGTCTTCGTCCTTTTCTTCATAGATTTCAAAAAACAAAGTAAGGTTCTTTGTATTCCGTGGTCTCAGCAGCAAATGTTCTACCACAAAAAGCTTCTCTGTTTTTTTAATATACTCGGCAAATGCAATGATCTCATCACGGGCAGCTATGGCACTTGTCTTTGTTGGAAAAGCCTGCTTCCGCGTAGCTATCACTTCCCCTTCAGCATTCAGCAGGTTGAGCACCCATTTTTTTTCTTTTTTTATCTCGTAGGCGTCTGCATCTGTAATAAAGTTCATTATACTTGCTATCTCTTTCAAAGCTTTTTCCTGCGCTTTCCTGAGATCCGTATCAGTATAGCGGGTGCTCCCGCTCAGGTAGATATTACCACCGGCATCTACCAGCCGCCAACGGCGCTCATACAATTTGCCGTCTTCATCTTTTTCTTCATACAATTCAAAATAATTGAGATAACCCGTGTTATTGAGTC
>DAOLFI010000090.1:0-8460 GCA_035326385.1 Niabella sp. | reverse complement strand
ATTTACCGGCCCGACTATAACGCCTTCCAGCTCCACTACCCAGGTAAATTCATAAGAATACTGATTGGCTGGTTGTACTGCCAACTCAGTCAACAATGCTTTTATTTCAGTTATCTTATCCCTGCCCACAAAATTGCAGGTAATTTCTTCCATTGCCTTAAACAGATACTCAGCAATAGCCGATGCATCAAACGGAGTTGCCTTACGAATTAACACTCGTTCCAATTTTGGAGCAAATTCAACCCACTTCAAGAAAAAGATGCGCTAAAGCCTATCATTATCTCAAATGTTAGCTGCTAATATTATCAAAAATACATGTCTATTTTAGACATAATGCATCCGATATAGCGCTGGTTATGCTATCTTTGGAAAGGTAAAATTAAATGATATGACAAAAGCAGAACCGCAAAAGAAAGTGCATCATGGACGTAATATTAAGCGTTTTCGCGAATTGTTTGGTTTAAAGCAAGAAGCCTTGGCTATTGATCTTGGTGATGATTGGTCACAAAAAAAAGTATCCCGCCTGGAAGAAAATGAAGAAATTGATGATATGATACTTCAACAAGTATCAGAGATACTAAAAGTTCCGGTAGAAGCCATTAAAAATTTCACAGAAGAAGCAGCAGTGAGCTACTTCAACACATTTAATGATAGCAGTGCTAGCGGATCCAGTAGCGCTTATTTTAGCCCTAACAGCACTTTTCATATCAACACTCCCGAGGACTATCTAAAATTAATTGAAGAAAGTAAGAGTCTATACGAACGCCTGCTTACCGCCGAAAGAGAAAAAGTCGCATTACTGGAAAAATTATTGAATGATAAAGATAAGCAGTAGAATAACATGTTAAGCTAACTTGAGTATCTCATTGCATTTTCGGGAGTATCCCGTAAAGTGTGTAAGTTAAAATCGAGGTAAAATAATCGTAGAACTTATATCTTCAATTTCTCACAAAAATAATCAAGAACTGGTTAAGGACAATGCCCAAATTTCTGATAGACATTGTCCATTTTTTTGAAATAAAATGCGAAAATCGCTTACTCTTTACAAGCTAATATTTTCAATTTTTGGTATTCTTCCGAATTATTACCTAACATAATAATGAATTCTCCTGGCTCCCAAATATATTTAAGATTGTTATCATAATACTTCAGATCATTTGTTGTAATTTCAAATGTCACTTTTTTTGATTCCCCTGACTTTAAATAAACTTTCCGGAAACCTTTGAGCTCTTTTACAGGACGTGTATTATTGCCGACAATGTCCCGTATATATAATTGTACAATTTCAGCACCGTCATATTGCCCACTATTAGTAACCGTTACTGATACTTTTAATACATCCCCCGCTCTCAATACCTTTTTATCAGTTGTTATATCGCTATAAACGAACTTTGAATAATTCAAGCCATATCCAAACGGATACAAAGGTGTATTGGCTTCATCAAGATAGGCTGATCGAAACTTCTCAAACGCTCCGGCTTTGGTTTTTTGCTGATTTAGAGGTCTTCCGGTATTTTTATGCGCATAGTAAATGGGGATTTGTCCTACACTACGCGGAAAAGTCATCGGTAATTTTGCTGAAGGGTTTACCTTGCCAAACACGACATCGGCAATCGCATATCCCCCCTCACTACCCGGAAACCATACGTTCAATATAGCATCGCTGTTCTCTTTAATGTATCCTAACTCCAAAGGTCTCCCAGTAAATAGCAAAACTACTACCGGTTTGCCCGTTTTTCTTATTTCTTTCAGCAAGTCTAATTGTGATTGCGGCACTTTGATATTTGTGCGGGAACTCGATTCGCCGCTCATTTCAGCGGATTCACCAATAGCCAGCACTACAATATCTGCGCGTTTAGCCACATTTATCGCTTCACCGATGATTTCGGTAACCGGACGCTTATCACGATAATTTAACTGCATAGGCTTTGCCACCCTTTTCTCAAAGTTTTCGTCATAATCAATATTGGCACCTTTTGCATAGATAAAGTTTACGTTAGGAACGATCTCTTTAAACCCTTTCAGAACAGAAACTGCCTCTGAATGTTTTGCTGCTACGCTCCACATACCCGGCATATTCTCTGCGTTATCCGCCAGCGGACCAATAACAGCAACCGTTCCCGATTGTTTCAGGGGCAGTATTCCGTTATTTTCCATTAACACCATAGACTGAGTAGCAATGTATCTTGCTATATTTCTATGTTCTTTACTGTAAACTTCATTTTTTTCACGGGTACTATCAAGATACAGATAAGGATTCTTAAAAAGGCCCAATTTGTATTTTGCTTCTAAAACTCTTCTGACTGATTCGTTAATATCACCGATTGTAACTTTTTTTTCTAGAAGCGATTTTTTTAAAGTTGTAAGGAAACCTTCTCCTACCATATCCATATCAATGCCTGCTTTTAGGGCTAATGCGGAAACAGTTTGTAAATCGCCTATGCCATGTTCTATCATTTCATTTATACCCGTATAATCGGTAACTACAAATCCATTAAATCCCCATTGGTTACGTAACACATCAGTTTGCAACCATTTGTTAGCTGTAGCCGGAATTGCATCTACTTCGTTAAATGACGCCATTACACTTCCAACACCTGCTTCAACAGCTGCCTTATAGGGTGGAAAATACTCATTATACATTCTGACGCGGCTCATATCAACAGTATTATAATCACGTCCGGCCTCTGCTGCTCCGTACAATGCAAAATGTTTTACACAGGCCAGTATGGCATTCCCCGCAGATAGATCATCTCCCTGATAGCCTTTTACCATAGCTCTGGCAATGGCAGATCCTAAATACGGGTCTTCCCCGGCTCCCTCCGCTACGCGTCCCCAGCGCGGGTCCCTGGCTACATCTACCATGGGGGAAAAGGTCCAGTTAATTCCAGAAGCCGATGCTTCGATGGCAGCTATGCGAGCAGACTGCTGCACCAAATTCATATCCCAGCTTGAGGCCAATGCCAGGGGAATTGGAAAGTTGGTTACATAGCCATGTATAACATCCATACCAAAAATCAAAGGTATTTTTAAGCGGCTTTGTTCTACAGCTATTTGCTGCATGGCTCTTATTTTTTCAATCCCTTTTATGTTAAACAATCCCCCTACTTTTCCCGCGGCGATCTTTTTACCGATTCCCTCACTTCTCGCCTGACCTGTTGTTATATCGCCTGCAGCCGGCAAATTTAATTGCCCCAATTTTTCATCTAAGGTCATTTTTGCAATTAGTCCTTCAATAAATTCATTCATCCTATTATGAACAAACTGTGTGTCCTTCTGTGCGTTACCTATGTGCGAAAACCCCAAAATACATAGCGCCAGCAATAAATTTCTTTTCATTTTGTACTTCAATAAAATGACTTTAAAAATATTTCATGATTAAAAAAGACATTAATAATTTCCCCAATTACGATGGTCAAAATATTGCCGTTCGGTTCGCTTAATGGGTATTATAAGTCCTCCTGTATTGTCAAGCCATTCAAACACCTCATGGTTGAGCTGTTTAATAATATCCTTATACTTAGGATCGCCGATCAGGTTAGTTGTTTCATGAGGGTCGTTTTTCAGGTCATAAAACTCATTAGTATCCCAGATTCCATGATAACGTATGTATTTATAATTGTCCGTTCTTATACCATGCATGGTAGGTGTTTGAGGAAATTCATGCTCCCAGTAATATTCATAGAATATTTTATCACGCCATGGAATGTTTTTACCCTGCAAAAGGGGTATGAACGAAGCGCCAACCATATTATTGGGTTTAGACAGGCCAGCAACTTCTAAAATTGTTGGAGCGATATCAATATTCTGAACCATTTTCTCAAGTACCTGCCCGCCCTTAAATAAACCAGGGCATCTGGCTACCATGGGTACCCGAACAGATTCTTCATAAAACTGGCGCTTATCTATAAGCCCATGCTCTCCCCAGGCAAATCCATTGTCGCCCATATAAATCACTAGTGTTTCCTCATCAATTTTTGCATTTTTTAAATAGTCTAAAACTGAACTGATGCTTTCATCCACAGACATTAGCGTCTCACAATAATTAATTACCTGATCTTTCCACGGCCGTCCATGATAAGCATAGTCCACACCATGCCAGCTTTCTCGCTGATTTTTTACCCAGTTAGGCATCATTCGTTCTCCATAAAAATCCTTTCCAGTCGCAGCCTTGCCGGTTACAGAATCTAAAGTTGGCAAATGCTTTAATCCGTAGTAAGGTATATCGTAGGTAGCAGGAATAACCAGGCTTTCATGCTTATACATGCCTTTATGCCGTTTTGCAGGAGAAAAGTTATCATGTACTCCTTTGTGAGAAAGATATACGAAGAACGGTTTGCTGGATTTAACCTGCTGCTTCATAAAATCAATAGCATGCTCAGTCAGCAAGTCTGTCGCATAGGCACTGTCCTTATATTGTTTCCAAATACCATTAATATTTAACTTTGGATTATAGTATGTGCCCTGTCCCTTAAATGCTTCCCAATAGTCAAAGCCCGGTTGGGGTTCTCCTGTATCGTCCCCCATATGCCATTTACCAAAAAAACCGGTACTATACCCTTTTTGCTGTAAATAAGAAGGGAAAAATGTTAATCCTTTAGGCAAAGGAGCAGTATTATCTACTACCTGATGCGTATGAGTAAACAACCCGGTTAATATCGACGCCCGGCTGGGAGAACATAAAGAGGTTGTTACAAATGCATTTTTAATATAAGCCCCTTCCTTGGCCATCCGGTCCATACCAGGTGTTTTAAGCCAGGGTACTTTACCTAGAAATCCCATATAATCATAACGATGATCATCGGATAATATAAAAACCACATTTTTATATTGCTTCCCAGCGGCTTTTGAAGTTGTCTGTCCCCAAACAGGTGCACAGTTACATAAAATTGTCAAACAAATGAAAATACCTAGTGGTATTTTTTTCTTTTTTAAATCTTGCATAAGTATTGTTTTATTTACTAACAGTTCTTACCAGCTATCTGTCCTGAACAAGGAGACCTCTAAACTTTGTGTATTGAATAAAGTAGCTTTTGTACAATTTCCAAAAGCACACCGTAATCGACGCTTGTTGCTGCTTTTGAAAAAAGGAATCATTCATCTCTAAATTTTATAAAGACTCAACAACAATGTCATCCAGGTAAACGGACTTATTACCAGTTAATGTTGAAGAAAACCGAATCTCATTATTACTACCAAAGGGGAAAGCCGATTTATCTAAAATGATTTCTGTATAGTAGAACACAGCATTTTCCCTGTTATTCCCATTAACATAAATTTTTGATAGAGTATTCCAACCGCTGCCATCATTAAACTCCACTAGAAAATAATCTGGCTTCTGGTAATTTTTTGTTGCATAATGGAACCCGATTTTTATTTTTTGTGAAGCTGACATATCAGAGAGGTAAGCTGTTGCATACGGATTATTTGAATTTATAACTAATGACCGACTTCCGCGATACACGAAGTTAGTATCAGTATTAATAGACATACTATCATTAGCTACCGTAAAATGGCCCGTGCCATTTTCAAAGTCCTCATGCCACAACGTGGAAAAAACAGCCGAAGTGTCAACTATAATACTGTCACAGTCCGTTGACCGTACTGTCAGAACGCTTCCCGCTGAATCTACATTATGCAGAACTTTTACTGTTTGAGAATTTTCAGAATATATACTATTGCCATCTTCATCAATATCAATGACATTATTACGTATCAACACATTCTCAGTATTGCCTACCCGGATGGACGCACCAATGCTAGCGGATATATTATTTTCTTCAATTACTACATCCTTGTAAAAACTTTTCGGAGAATTTGTTTTGGATTTCATTGTTGGCGCAAAATGAATTGCAGCAGCATCGCCACGCCAGTTCATGTAGGGCGTATTTATAAAGCGATTATTACGTATCGTGGCTGTTCCCCATCGGCTTCCTTCCCACCACCAGGTGTCTGTTGTAAGAAACAAACCCAGATTTAGTCGTTCAAAAAGATTTGATTCTATTGTAGCATGCCTGAACCCCTGAATCATTACCCTTACGGGACTGTCATGAAAATAACAGTTACGTATGATAATACTATCTGCCTTGCGAGTCAGATTTTCGCATACAGCCAATCCCCCATTTATTAAAATGCTACTGTCAAGGGTAATTCGAAATACCTTCCACGAGGGGGTTTCTCTAAATCCCATTGCCTGCTGGGCATTTAGAGCGGCCTGTACCAAAGAATCATCATTCAACGCTTCAAGCGATATTATTTTACCAACACCCAATTCTGAAAATGTTGTATAATTCATAAATAACAAGTCATTACCTGTTTTAAACCTCTCATCTGAATTAGAAAAAACCAGCAGCTTATCAGGCGCTTCCTGAGCAAAACAGGGAAATAGGTATCCCGATCTCACGTTCATGACATCATCATTACAATATGCGAATTCACTATTCTCATAAACAGCATTTCCTCCAATATATGTATTACCACCGGCCGCCCCTCCCAGTAGCCTGTTGGTTCCCGGACGACGCGAAGCACTACAACCACTCACTTTAGTGTTACCCGTATTACCATTGCCGCGTAAAAAAACATAACTGTCATAAAAATGGATATCTGAAAAAGTGCAATTGCTGCTATTCAACATATAAATACCAGTTTTATCTCTTAAACCCAACGAAATAAGGTTACCCGGTACCAGTTGGCTTTCCAGACCTGGACTGACGGTAACTTTTACGAGTCGCAGCGCACTATCCACGACCTGATAATTATTATATTTTTCAAACACTTTACTAATCCATACTCCGGCATTAGTAAAGGAAAAGAAAAAATCGGATGCTGGTACTTTGTTCGAAGCGATTGGATATCCCGGCATCAATTCAACCTGAACCACCCCATTATTATAATTTTGTATATATCCCTGTGTAAAATAAGATATTTCAGCATCGAAGATCAACGGGCCCTCAATAGTAACATTGGCGCTATTGTCAACAAAAACAGGTTCCGCAGGAACTTCATCCAGCAACATCTCCACATTATGGGCAATCAGTTTAAAATTGTTAGCATTCCTTATAACCAGTGGACGGCTCCCGTTCAAACGGTATGTTCCAGGAGGAATCACAAACTGGCTATCGCCTCGCTGTACAGCGTTACGTAAAGCTGTTTGTATAGCTTGCCCTGCAAGCCTTTGGCTATCTCTCTGAGTCTCCGTATAGATAAAGGGATAAGGAGGAGCAGTAACACTATAGGGAATGGTATCATATGAAGCTCTCCATGTACATCTATATAACGAACTGGCATTTGCCTGATCCATTAACAAACAAGAAGATAATACCAATGTAACTAACAGTTTATTTGTATACCATTTCATGTAATCTGTATTCCCTATATATAACATGATGTTTTTTTTAACTTTGAAAATGCTGTTTATAAATCGACATCACTAAACTCAATATCCTTAATAAGCACCTTACCTCTTAAACTGCCATCATAGCTGTTCGACCGAACTTTCAGGTTTTGGATATGATCGAACTGTAAAACAGGGAGATGCGGGTGAAGGGGCTGGAAGGTTTTTGAACGGGTAATACGATTATTTACAAACTCCAGGCTTTTTGCACTATTCGCCTGCAATATAGCTGCATCAAAATGATGAAATCGATTTCCCTCGATAACAATGCGACCGAAAGCATAACCAGCTTTATTAATAGCTGTATGAATCTGGATTACCGGTGTTTTACCCCCCCCGTAACTGCAATCTCCAAATTGATTATTTCGGATCAACACGTTCTGTGCCTGGCCCGACTCATACCAATAAGATAATTCTTCGGGTATTAATATCCCGGACATCATTGTACTGAAATAATTATTTTCTATAATGGCTTTCCTGGGAGTTGATATCAGAAATCCCCTGGCCCGGTTATCAGCAACAGTACAATTCGTTATGCTTAGCTCGGGGTACCAGTCCAGGTTTTCAATTACAAGATCGCTATTAATGTTATCCGGTAAATCCTCTTTAAAAGTTAGTATATAGAACTGTTCATTTACGTGGTCAATAGCCTCTACGGTATTGAAAAATTTTGGAATGGTAGAAAGCGCTCTTTCAACAAAGCCCACTTTGTCTCCTTTTTCTGCAAAAAGGAAACCTCTTTGCTGGGGATGCCCCACTCTTACACCTACGCTTCGCCTGGACATTATAGTGTCGATGATTAAATATGCGCTGTGTACATTGGTTCCGTCATCCAGCATATTTCTAAATACGCAGTTATTCATTTTAACGAAGCCCCGGCAACTCACAAAATGGGTTGCGTCGGCTCCCGTACTTACCATCCGGCCACTGCCCGGCCTGGCTAGGATTTGCACTTTTTCGAGGAGAATATTTTCAGACCGCTCACAGATAACACCCATCCCCCCGGCATGATAGATACGAATATCTTTCAGTGCAATATCTTTACTCCTATTAATATGAAAGGCATT
>DAOLFI010000925.1:0-1785 GCA_035326385.1 Niabella sp. | reverse complement strand
CGCAATAAGATCAAAGAAGGGAAAATCATCGGGATTATCAGTGAGGCAGGTTGCCCGGGGGTAGCTGATCCCGGCCAGTTGTTAATTGCTGCAGCGCAGGAAATGAATGCTACGGTTGTGCCCCTGGTAGGTCCCAGTTCTATTCTGTTAGCGCTGATGGCCAGTGGTATGAACGGGCAACAGTTTTCCTTTACAGGGTATTTGCCCATAGATAATCAGCAGCGGATAAAAGCCATAAAAGAACTGGAATGCGAATCAGCAAAAAAGAACAGCACACAAATTTTTATCGAAACACCTTACCGGAATAACCAGATGCTGGAAACATTATTAAAGAATTGCCAGCCATCAACAATGTTATGTGTGGCGGTCAATATTACCGGCCCTGATGAATGGATTAAAACCACATCCATACAACAGTGGAAGCATCTTACCACAGACCTGCATAAAAAGCCGGCCATATTCTTACTCAGCGCCCATCAGGGTCAGGGCAAGCGCATCTGATTTTGAAGGTTTCCATGCTTTATGTCACTCCTTGCGGTGTTTTTTAGCGGGCTTGCTGTTATTTTATTATGATCCTGTCAGCTCTGCGGGCTTATCTGTCCGGTACTTTTCAAACCTGAAGGGTTGTGATGATTATAAAAGAATATACTGATGCTGCCCTATTAAACCCTAAAAGGGTGGTATTATTAGCCCGAATAAATGGCTTTAGAAATTTTAATTTAAAGCATGTTTGCCCTGCAATCCGGGTACTTTAACCAGGCGAGGGGGAGGTTTGTAAATTGACAAGTGGATGACCGTCCTGTTTTAAAAGGCACCGTTCCCTTCCTTTTGGGGGAGGATTAGGGAGGGGCCTAAAAGCCTGATGCAGGTGCAGCGTCTTTCATAGAAATAATGCTGTCCACTATGTAACGGGTATTGCCGCGCCAGGGAAGCACCCCATTATACTCTTTATAATGAAGATCGAAGCGTTTGCCTGAATTCATTTTCAGTACATCAAATACCTTTTTATCTTTTATGGAAAACTCAAATTCGTTGGACTGTACACCGCCTGTAGCCGAGCCGCGGATGCCTTCCTGTATCAGCTTACCCTCGTAGGTTTTAAAGATCTGGCCTTTTTCTACGGCAAAATTCAGGTAGCCCGATTTTACGCCGTCAGAAGTATAGGGGTAGTAAAATTTCCAATAAATATATCCACCAGCCACCAGCAGCACAATCAAAAAGAAAAATAAGATGTATTTAGCGCAGCCACTTCTTTTTTTCGGCTTCAACTCTGGAGCAGGAATAGGTTCAACAGGCATAAAAAAAGGTTTTCTTTAATAAAATTAATGATATAATATTAATTTATTGCACTAAATTTGCGGCTCTAAAAGTACTATTTGTTTTTAAATGAACAATCTTTTGAACCATACCAAGCAGTTCGAACTTCAGCCACTGGTTACAACAGGGGTATATGCGGTAGGTTTTGATGTGTTTATTTTTTCTCCACGTCCACAGCATCGTATAGGCTGACAGGCCAACCTTAAGCCACAGGTACCTGTCAGTGAAGACCTTCCGAAATAAAAACATTAGGGCAGGCATCCCGCAAATTTTTTACAAATACTGATAGTGGACAACCAGGAAATAATCGTTAGAGTAGCCATACCGGAAGATAAAAAATTTTCAACGATCATCACCGATGAGATGGCCTCGTCTGCTGCTGCACGTGGCACAGGCATCGCAACGCGCAGCCCCGAATATATTGAAAAGAAAATTGACGAAGGAAAGGCTGTGATAGCTGTTACTAAA
>DAOLFI010000089.1:0-8514 GCA_035326385.1 Niabella sp. | reverse complement strand
GCTTATGGGGTAGCATCGGTGTTCTTTTTCCACATAGCCATTAATATTGCCATGACAGTAGGGCTGGCACCTGTGATAGGTATTCCTCTGCCTTTTATCAGCTACGGCGGTACCTCGCTGCTTACTAATAGTGTACTGCTTTTTATATTGATACGGCTTGATGCCGACAGGCAAATGGTGCTGCGTTAAAAATTTTTTCAGATTACTGTAACTTTTTATTTTGCTGTCCGTATAATTTATACAGGAGGGGTTGGAAGAGTGTAGTATATATGATATACAATGTATGATGTACGATATCAGGTGTATGGTGTTCTTTTGGTAAAAGATTATCGGAATGTTCATCTGCTGGTTTAAATGATAAAAAATTGTTTTACAAAGGCGTGGCCTGCTTATGACAGAGAAAGAATATAATAATTGTGTTACAGCGTATGCGGATGCACTATACAGGTTCATGCTTAAAACTTTAAAGCACCGGCCCGATGCAGAGGATATGGTGCAGAACGCCTACGAAGTGTTGTGGCAGAACAGGCAGGAGATAAAAGCTGAAACCGCAAAAGCATATCTTTTTAAAGTGGCATATAATAAAATGATAGACCATTACAGGAAGAACGGCAGAGTGGATCTGAGCGATAATTTCGAACACCTGGAAAGAGGAGTAGTGGAACGGCGTGATAACCTGAAAGCTGTATTGGAAGATGCTTTGGGCCGCCTGTCTGAGCAAAACCGGTCGCTGGTCTTATTGAAAGATTATGAAGGGTACAGTTATGAAGAAATCGGAGCAATTACCGGCCTCAGCGCATCGCAGGTAAAAGTGTACCTGCACCGGTCCAGGCTGCAGCTAAAAGCTTACCTGGTGAAAATGGACAATTTAGTTTAAGTTTTAAAAAGGAACCATGCAAATCAACCGGAATAATTACGAAGAGCTTTTCCTGATGTATGCAGATGATGAGCTGTCTGCAATTGAAAGGAAGATGGTGGATGCCTTTATACAGCAAAATCCCGATTTAAAGGCTGAGCTGGATTTGTTGCTGGATACAGTATCGGAAAGTGATGAGCATATTCTTTTTGATGATAAGGAAAAGCTGATGGCTGTAAACGGCTTTAGAGAAGAAGAGCTGCTTACTTACCTGGATGGAGAAGGCGGCCCTGAAGTAACGGCGGCCATTGAAAAAGGGATCAAAGAAAATGAAGATACACAACAGCAGGTTGCCCTGCTGGAAAAGCTGTATTTCAAACCAGACACTTCTGTTATTTACCCCCGTAAAGAGGTTTTATACAGAAGGGCCAGGATTACAAAAATGGACTGGTGGAAAATAGCGGTAGCAGCTTCATTGCTGCTCCTGGTAAGCGCCTGGATGTTTTTTTATAAAGAAGAGGCAGATATAGAAAAACCTTTGGCTGTGGCAGACACATTAAGGCCGGAGCCTTTAAGGGGAATAAACCCGCAGGCAACTCCTGCTGATACAACTCCGGTAAAAAATGTGGTTATTGCGCCTCTGCAATATGTGAAAGCCTCAAAGCAGGCAGATGAGCCCAAAAAAGATGAGACCCCCGTTGCCGCTTCCCAACTTAAAGAACCGGTCCCTGTAAGCCAGCCTGACAGAAAAATAGCAGAAGGCGTACGGGCATCACAGGTAAATGAGGTAGAAAGAATAGCTGTCCCTGTTGCGCAGGCTCCGGCTAATGATATTAAGGGAACAGCTAAAGAAACGCCTGTTGTGCAAACGGTAAACGAAATGGCGATACAGGCTGCCGTTACTGAAGCCCCGGTAAAGGAAAAGAAAAACTCTTTGCTTAAAAAAATAGGAAAGAAAATTGGCGACCGTGCCCTGGATATTTTATCTGATGATGGTGAGGATATACATGTAGCCGGATTTGCTATCAATGTAAGAAAATAAAAGTGTAAACAATATTGTTATGTTACAGAAATTTTTACCAGCTGTCGTATGCGTTTTAATGGGTGTTGCAGCGTATGCTCAAAAAGATACAACCGAAGTTACTGTACGGGTAATTACAGAAAAGAATAAGAAAAAAGTGATTGTGGATGCTGACGGAAATGTGTACCAGAAAACGGTCCGCCGCAAAAACGTTACTACAAGCTGGCTGGGAGGCCTTGATCTGGGATTCGCCAATTTTGTGGATAATACAGCTTATGGCTCTGCCGGGACAGAAGCCGTTGCTCCGGGAAGCACTGCCGATTGGTTCGATCTGAAGAACGGTAAATCGGTAAACGTGAACCTGTGGATACTCAGCCAGAAGGTAAATCTTATTAACCATAATGTAAATCTGAAATATGCCCTAGGTTTGGAGTTAAACAACTATCGGTATAAAAATCCGGTAAGGTATAATGAAAATATACCTTACATTAATTGGGATCATACTGCCAACCGCACTTACAGTAAAAATAAGCTGGCTGCTGATTATCTAACTTTCCCGTTAATGCTCAATTTTGATTTTGGTAATAGATCCGGACGCTCCGTTAAGTACAGCAGCTCCAAAGGCAATGTAAAAGTCAGCGCCAGAAAAGAACGGGAGTGGGGCTTTAGCGCGGGCATCAGCGCCGGGTATTTATACAGTTCCCGCAACAAGACCATTACTTCCGACGAGGGAAAAGAAAAGCTGAAGGATAACTTTAACCTGCGCCCCTGGAAGCTGGCCTATGTGGCAGAGGTTAATTTAGGCTATATCAGCCTGTATGGTTCTTATGCCGCAAAAAGCATGTTCAAAAACGGCCTGGATATGACACCTTATACGGTAGGTATCAGGTTTTAAAGAAAATTCATACAGGTGAAATATTTTTCCTGTAAGATGTATCTTTACAGGATGATGCGATTTTTTCTGTTACTGATCCTGACGTTTGTTACTTATACCTCGGTAGCGCAGGATAAACCTAAGCCGGATACGCTTGAAATTGGCGGTGTTACTATCATCAGGGATAATGATCCTGATGCGCTGGCTCCCGCTCCCAAAAAAGGGTTCCTGAAAAAACTAAGCAGCCGTACCAGCCCTAAAAAAATAAAGACCCAATGGGCTACTATTGATCTCGGGGTATCCAATTATGTAGATAATACTGATTATACAAGCGCTGAAGCTAAAGGGTATGCTGCTGGTGACGTAAATTCAAAATGGCTGGATCTGAAACCTTTCAAATCCCGGAATGTTAATATCTGGCTGGTTACCCAGCAATTTGATCTGCTTAGCCATTATGTTAATTTTCAATATGGATTTGGGATGGAATTGAATAACTATCATTATAAGCAGCCCATCCGCTACGAAGCTCAAACGCCTGCTGTAGAAGATGCTCCCGTTATTTTTTTAGATGAAACTCCTAACCGGATCTACAAAAAGAATAAACTGGCTGCCGATTATATTACTATTCCTGTAATGCTTAATTTCAATCTCACTCCTTACCGTCTTTACCCGTTTGAGGTTAGTGCAGGTGTCAGCGTTGGTTATCTATATAGTGCACGCAATAAGGTTATTACTTCAGATGAGGGCAAAACAAGAACCCGTGGCGATTTTGATATGCGGCCCTGGAAATTGTCTTATATAACCGAAGTAAACCTGGGTATTCTCAGGCTTTACGGGTCTTATGCGTTCAAAAGTATGTACCTGCGGGGTCTTGATATTACTCCCTATAATTTCGGTATCAGGATAAAACCGGTAGAGGTTTTCGGGAAAGTAGAAACGAATTAGAAGTGAAAAATAAAACGGTCTTCTTCACTGCAACTCTTCACAAATTTGAGGCAAATGCTGATAAAACCGGCTGGACTTACATTGAAATACCTGCTGATATTGCGCAACAGCTCAAGCCCGGTAATAAAAAAAGCTTCCGCGTAAAAGGAAAAATAGATCAACATCCTATTATGGGCGTTTCATTATTGCCTGCCGGTGGCGGCGCTTTTTTGATGGCAGTAAATGCTGCTATGAGAAAAGGCATTGCCAAAAAATATGGTGCAATGGTAGCGGTAGCGCTATTCCCCGATGAAAGGAAGTATGAATTAAATGCTGATTTCATAGCCTGCCTGGAAGATGACCCGGAGGCTAAAGCTTTTTTTAATACGTTGGCTCCCTCTCACCAAAACTATTTCAGTAAGTGGATTGATGATGCTAAAACCGAAGCCACTAAAGTAAAGCGCATATTCCAGTCTGTTTTCGGGCTGGCCAATAAAATGGATTTTGGGCAAATGATACGCTATCATCGCGGAAAGTGATACTTTGGTCTGACGGTCTCCGTCTGACCAGTTCTCCTGGTTATGCAGTCCCTTCTCTGATCAGCTTCTTAAGCAATACAATTTGCCCCAGGTGGTAATAAATATGCTGGATCATCGCATTGATATTATGATAATTGCTTCCGTAGTTTAAATTGGCAAAAGGCTGCTCCCAATATTCCTGTGGCTTTTGGCTAACCAGCAATGAAAACCTGTCGGCGTCATTTTCCAGCTTTTGCAAAAGTGTTTGCCAGTCTTCTTCATTGGTGATTTCGGGAGCATTAAAGCTGAATTGGTCGCGTATGTCTAATGGATTCCCTTCCAGTACGCGGTTAATACCGTTTACATAGTAATTGAGATGAAAAGCTAAACCGGCAATGCTGTTGTGGTTGCCCATCTTTTTATTGGCTTCTTCCCAGGTAACATCGCTTAGCTGATGCCTTAAGCTGGTAGCAGATACCCAGTCTTTGGTTTGATGAACGCCTGTAAACTGCTGTGCCAGCTGCTGCGATAGGGGGATCATGCTTTACGATTTAATTATTGCTGCTAACTTAAATAAAATAAACAGATTTCAAATGCTGAATCTTAAATCGGGTGCATAAGACTTTGTTTAAAAGGTCGCCACAGGCCAAAATAAAGTTGCGAAGCGATGACGCTTCGCACAGCGGTGCCCCGCTAATTTAAACAAATACTCAATGCTAAATCAGAAATCTTAAGTCCTACATCAGAAATAACCGATCCGTCCCGTATTTTTGCAGCCTTATGGCAACAGATACGAACAGGTTTCAGGCGATTATATCGCATTGCAAGGAATACGGATTTATTTTTCCCAGCAGCGAAATATATGATGGTTTACAGGCAGTATATGATTATGGACAATGGGGAGCAGAACTGAAAAAGAACATTAAGGATTATTGGTGGAAGAGCATGACCCAAATGCACGACAACATTGTAGGTATTGATGCGGCTATATTTATGCACCCCACCACCTGGAAAGCCAGCGGGCATGTGGATGGTTTTAATGATCCTATGATTGACAACAAAGACAGCAAAAAACGCTATCGGGTAGATCATTTGATAGAGTCGCATACCGATCTGCTAAAGGCAGAAGGTAAGGAAGAAGAAGCTGCTGCCATTATCAGCCAGATGGAAAAGGCCGATGCTGCCGGTGACCTGGCAGGCTTAAAAAAGATCATTGACGATAATACAATAAAATGCCCCGTAAGCGGTACAGCCAACTGGACGGATATCCGCCAGTTCAACCTCATGTTCTCTACCGAGTTTGGCTCTACAGTTTCTTCGGAAGAGGCTGACAACAAAGTGTACCTGCGCCCCGAAACAGCACAGGGTATTTTTGTGAACTTTCTCAATGTGCAAAAAACCGGCCGGATGAAAACACCTTTTGGTATTGCACAAATAGGTAAAGCTTTCCGTAACGAAATCGTGGCCCGCCAGTTCATTTTCCGCATGCGCGAGTTTGAGCAAATGGAAATGCAGTTCTTCATCAGGCCCGGCTCGCAGCAGCAATGGTACGAATACTGGAAAGAGGCGCGTTTGAAATGGCACCTCGAATTAGGCGTGCCCGAATCAGAATACCGCTTTCACGATCATGTGAAGCTGGCGCACTATGCCGATGCAGCCTGTGATATAGAATACAATTTCCCCATGGGCTTTAAGGAGCTGGAAGGTATTCATAGCCGTACCGATTTTGACCTGCGCAATCACCAGGAGTACAGCAGGAAGAAAATGCAGTACTTTGATAATGATATTAATCCTGAAACAGGAAAACCTTACGGTAACTATATTCCTTATGTAATTGAAACTTCCATAGGTTTGGATCGTATGTTCCTTTCTATGATTTGTGCCGCTTATACAGAGGAGGATTTGAGCACTGCCGAGAAAAAAGACGACCGGGTAGTGCTGAAGTTTCCTGCTAAGCTGGCTCCTATCAAACTGGCTGTATTTCCGCTGTTGAAAAAAGACGGCCTGCCCGAAATTGCGGAGCAGATCATGGCTAAATACCGAGGCGAGTTTAAGTGCTTCTACGAAGAAAAAGATGCTATTGGCAAGCGTTACAGGAGAATGGATGCCCTGGGTGTACCTTTCTGTGTAACTATCGACCATCAAACCAAAGAAGATGGTACTGTAACTATTCGTTACCGTGATAGTATGCAGCAGGAGCGGATTACTATAGACCAGATAGGTGCGATCGTCAATAATGCTGTTAATAAATAACAATCGTTTTAAAAAAAAGCACATCTGGCATCCCGGATGTGTTTTTCATTTATAACACCACCCATAAAATTTTAAGTTATGAAAAAACAACTTTTGCTAACATTTTTCCTTGTTTCAATTTCCTGTATGATGGTCACAAACGCACAAGATATAACAGGCTCCTGGAAAGGAGCCCTGGATGTTCAGGGTACACAACTTCCCTTAATATTCCACATAAAAAAAGAAAACGACAAATGGGTTACCACTATGGATAGCCCGGCGCAGGGCGCAAGCGGCATACCTGTAGATAGCACTGCTTTCTCGGATAATAAATTATTTTTAGGTGTAAAGGCGGCCGGTTTAAGCTATAATGGTACACTTAGCGATAATACTATAACGGGCGAGTTTAAACAGGGAGGCGCAACATTACCCCTGGTGCTTGCTAAAACGGTAGTAACCAAACCCGGGGATACCACGCTTCCTTCCGGTGAAGCTGAACTTCAAAAAATAATAGGCCAGGATAAGGGCAACTATAAATATAAAGTGGAGGACTATTTTGCAAAGCCAAAGTCTGCCCAGTTTCAGTTATCCCCCGGTGGTAAATATCTTTCCTATATGGAAAAAGAAGATAATGGTAAACGCCATGTTTATGTAAAGGAGATCGCATCCGGTAAAGTTACCAGGGCCATCGAAGAAAAAGATGAGCTGATAAAAGGCTATGCCTGGATCAATGATGAAAGGCTGGTGTACGTGATGGATAATGGCGGAAATGAAAACTATCATATTTATGCCGCAGGAGTGGATGGCAGCAATGTGCTTGATCTGACACCTTTTGATGGCGTACAAGCCGGTATTGAACGCATACTGAAAGATCAGAAGGACTACATAATCATTACCATGAACAAAGACAACAAACAGGTTTTTGAGCCCTACAAGGTAAATGTGGTTACAGGAGCGTTAGAAAAGCTGTATGAAAACAAAGATATTGCCAACCCTATTGCAGGATACGATTTTGATAAAGATGGTAACCTGCGGGGATATAGCAGGATGTATCAGGGTATTAAATCTCAATATTTTTATAAGCCTGCTGGCGCTGCCGATTATGAGCTTTATTTTACCAATAACTGGGATGATGCTTTCGGTATACAGTCCTTTAGTTACAACCCTGCTAATCCCGATGAAGCGTATGTTGTAACCAACCTCGATTCTGACAGGGCCCGCATTATTCTATACGACTTTAAAAAGAAGGAAAAGATAAAAGAAATTTTTGCCAATAAAGATTTTGATGCTGCTGGTATCTCTCTTTCACGTAAAAGGAACTACGAGGTGGACTATTATAGCTATGAGGGAGAAAAGGACGAGATCATATCGGTTAGCGAAACATTCAAAAAGATTTATAACAACCTTTCTAACGAATTTAAAGGCTACCAGTTTGGCATTGCGGGGAAAACAGACGATGAAAGCAAGTACCTGGTATATGTAACCAGCGACAGGTTGGTTGGTAAGTATTATATATACGATGCCGCCACCGGGAAAACAAGTTTTTTGTACGACCTGATGCCGCAGTTAAAAGAGGCTGATATGGCGGTAATGAAACCTTTTTCTTTCAAAAGCCGCGATGGTAAAACCATTCATGGTTATATCACTTTGCCGAAAGCAGCTCTTGAAGGTAAGAAAGTACCGATGGTGGTAAATCCCCACGGGGGCCCGCAGGGTATAAGGGATAGCTGGGGTTTTAATCCCGAAACGCAATTGTTTGCCAGTAGGGGATATGCTACGCTGCAGGTTAATTTCAGAATCAGCGGAGGTTATGGTAAGGAGTTTTTAAGAGCCGGCTTTAAGCAAATAGGCCGCAAGCTGATGGACGATATTGAAGATGGAGTACAATACGCTATTAAACAGGGCTGGGCTGATAAAAATAAGATAGCCATTTACGGAGGCAGCCATGGTGGTTATGCCACTTTAATGGGATTGATAAAAACGCCGGATATGTACACTTGCGGGATTGACTATGTGGGCGTATCCAATATCGAAACATTTTTTGCCTCTTTCCCCGAGTACTGGAAGCCCTACAAGGAGATGGTAAAAC
>DAOLFI010000088.1:0-8543 GCA_035326385.1 Niabella sp. | reverse complement strand
ACTATTAGCGGCATTATATTAAGTGCAGCGTTAACATGGTTACTGTATTCTTTAATTTTCCTGAAAGGGATTTTTTGGGCTATTGCGCCAGCAGGTATAATAATAAGCGCTATTGCTGCTATAAGCGGTACGTTTGGAGATTTGTTCGAATCAAAATTAAAACGGATGGCTGGTGTAAAGGATAGTGGCCATATTATGCCGGGACATGGCGGTTTTTTAGACAGGTTTGATTCTATATTATTTGCTGCACCAGCAGTTTGGCTATTTATCAGGGTTTTTTATTAAAATAGATGCTAATTTTAGGGCAACCTGAATAGCATGAAAAACCCGCTTTTGTATCAGATAGCCCTAACACTTATCCCCAATATTGGCTGTGTGCAGGCCCGTAATTTATTAGCGCATTTTGAACCGGAAGAAATATTCAAAGCCAGGATATCAGCGCTTGAGAAGATAGAAGGGCTGGGAGAGGTAAGGATCAGGAGCATCAGGAACTTTAATGATTTTACTGCTGCTGAAGAAGAGCTGGCTTTCATTGAGAAGTATAAGATACAACCGCTTTTTATAAAAGACCCTGCTTACCCGCAACGGCTGCTAAACTGTTACGATGCACCAACGCTGTTGTATTATCGCGGTGATGCCGATTTAAATCAGTCTAAAATAGTGGCTGTTGTAGGGTCACGCACCCATACCGATTATGGCAAAGCTGAGACCGAAAAGCTCATAGAAGGGCTTGCCTCATCAGGCGTGCTGATTGTAAGCGGCCTGGCTTATGGTATTGATTCTGTAGCACACAAAGCGGCTTTAAAAAATAAGGTAGCAACAGTAGGTGTATTGGCCCATGGCCTTGATAAAATGTATCCTTCCTCCCATGCAGGAATGGCCAGGGAAATGATAAAAAGCGGCGGGTTGCTTACAGAATTCAGAACTAAAACCAAACCTGACCGGCACAACTTCCCCAGCCGAAACCGTATTGTGGCCGGGATAAGCGATGCCACTATTGTTATGGAAACAGATATCAAAGGAGGCAGCATGATAACGGCAGAATTAGCCAATGGTTATAACAGGGATGTATTTGCTTACCCGGGGAAGGTTACAGATAAAAAGAGCAGTGGCTCCAACCAGCTTATCAAAACCAATAATGCCATGTTACTTACCGATGCCAAGCAACTACTGGAAACTATGGGATGGGTTAGCCCTAAAAAAATGCAGGTCCATAAGACAAAGCAGCTATTTGTTAACCTGACGGCAGATGAAAAAATGATCGTTGATCTGCTTAATGAAAGAGGTGAATTAAGTATAGATGAAATTAACTGGCAAAGCGGTTTATGCAGCAGCACCGTTGCAGTTTGTATACTTAACCTGGAAATGCAAAATATTATTCAAAACCTCCCGGGAAAGAGGTACAGGCTTACCTAAAACAAAAGCTGCCCCTTGGACAGCTTTCATTAAATTGATAATAAGGCTCAATAGTTAGGTTCCTGCTTAAATAGCTTCTGAACGGATATTTTCAGTTTTCATGTTTGCATAATCTTCTATTTCATCTGCGGTATGCTCAAACTTTGCAGCCACACTGTCAATAAAATCCGCAAACTGGTTTTTCAGGTCATTACCTTTATCACTTATTTTTCTGCGTGTATGCGTTCCTTTGTCAGGGGCATAAAGAATACCCACAATTAAACCTAATGCAAATCCTGTAATTAGCTTATTCATAAATCATTTTTTAATCGGTTATTAATCACTTCTAAGGTAACACAAATAATCTGCCAAAATAGTGCAGACCCTAAACTTTCATGAAATTTTTGACCAGAAGCTAAAATCAATAGCGATGCAGGGAAGCCAATAATTAAATATCAATCACGGTAAGCCCTGCCTGTCAGCTCCAGGAACAAGCCTTCAAGACCCTGCTGTTCATGGTCTTTTAACAGGTTGTTAAGCGTATCTTTTACAATAATGGTCCCTTCATCAAAAAGAGCTACCGTATTGCAGAGGTCTTCGGCCTCACCTAACTGGTGCGATGTGTAAATAAGCGTAGTGCCTGTTTTGTTAATATCTTTTAAAAAAGATATGATTGCATTTCTTGATTGTACATCAACTCCTACAGTAGGCTCATCCAGGAACAAAACTTTCGGATCATTCATAACCCCAATGGCCAGGTTCACCCGGCGTTTCATACCGCCGGAAAAAGATTTCACCGGAGTATCGGCTACATCACCCAGTCCCATCACCTTCAAAAGATCCCGTGTCTTCTGTTTGGTTGTTGCTGCATCCAAACCGTACCAGGCACCAAAAAACGCCATATTCTCAGCCGGGCTCAGGTCCTCGTAAAAAGAAAAATCCTGAGGTACCAGCCCAATCATTTTATTCACCTCTTTTTTATTGAGGGCCACTTCCCTGTCAAATACTTTAATGCTTCCCTGTTTATATGGAAGCAGTCCGGTTATCAGGCTCATCAGTGTGGTTTTTCCCGCACCGTTAGGGCCAAAAATACCAAACCGCTCACCGGCTTCAATGGTAAACGATAAATTGCTTATCAGCGAAGACTGATTTTTATAATTAAAAGAAAGTTGTTCTACCTTAACTGCGTTCATTCAAACGAAAGTATTAAAAAGGAATTATTTTACTGATAAAGCATATACAGCAAACGAAGCCAGCCAGTGCTCGCCGCCATAACCGCCGCTGAATATCTTTGGTAAGGATTGGTTTAAAAAGTCATTAGCTGCTGTTTTGAAAAGCGTTTTGTATCTATGACCGGCCGGCAGTTTCCCGGCAATGCCTTTCATGCACCAGGCGCGGCTGAAGCTAAGGCCGTCCAGGTGAACGATCTGGTAATCGTTGCGGTCGCTTACTGCGGGTGCTATGCAAATGCGCTTTATACCCGCTTCGGTATAATAATCGTTCAGCCATTTCACAAATGCGGCTTGTGGCAAAATACGGCGCATGAGGTCGGCCGACATCAGGCTGGGAGAGAAAAAGTCTGAACCATCCGGCTCCAGGTGAGCGGGAATTGTTTTATTATTAAAATAAAAATCCTTGGCGCGGTGAATGATCAACCTTTCAAAGGCCGTATCGTTTTTAGCTCTGGCCCAGTCCAGCGCGAAACACAATCCAAAAGCGGTGTTGCCATGCACTCCGGTACGGTTAGGATAGGTTTGTTTGGGCAGAAATTCTTTCCAGAGCGATTCAATTTTCTGAGTAAGCGGCTGCATGGACTCATGCCAATTTTTAGCAAGTGGATCATTCCATGTAAGCAGCTCTTCATCCAGCTTTAGCAGCCATGCCCAGCCATAAGTGCGCTCATATCCTTTTGATGCGGTGTATTTACCAAAATAGTCAGCTTCCTGCTGCATTTTCTGCCGCTGAAAGGATTGGTTTAAAAGGGCAACAATACTATCCCTGCCGGACAGCTGCGGAAATAATTTTAAAAGCCTCACGAGCATCCAGTGCCCGTGTACACTGCTATGCCAGTCTAAGCAGCCATAAAAAACCGGGTGCAACTCGTGCGGCAGCAAACGCGCATCTTCCGGCCCATCGCTTAAATGGGAGGTTTTATTAGGAAATTCAGTGGGAATACAATGCAGGGGCATTTTGCTGAGCTGCAAGGCTACTTGCTCCGTAAGTTGGGTTTGGGAGTAAGCAGTGTTCAAAACAAAAGACGATAATATTAAAATAAATATCTTTTGCATTACTTCGCCTTTTTTATGGCTTCCCGCAGCTTTTTAAATGCCTTTTTCTCCAGCTCTGAAATTTCAATAAGCCGGTTGCCCATATTATCATAATCTGCCTGAGTGCCGAGCCGTCCTTTATAAATACCCGAAGCCTGTATCGCCGCATCACGCCATTTATCGCCGCTGGCCGTTATCTGCTGCGATACATCCAATAGCTCGTCAACAGGTAAATAGGCGTGGGCCTGCTGTAAAAAGGCGCCATAAATAAACCTGAAGCCGCCACCACCCGTGCCAATCTCTTCCTGCATACGTACTAACTGGGCCAGGTAGGTGCGGGCTTTTTCATCACCCAGCTTGTTTTTCCATTTTTTGATCTGCCGGCCCGTGTAAGCAACACCCTTTGCTCCTCCAAATGAGCCGGGTATCATCAGCATATCGCGGCAGTTTCTTTTAATACCTGTAATAATACCCTGCCGCATTTGTTCATCGGAGGGTTCTGCCAGGTTATCACCGGGATAATACATTTGCCCGCGTGGTGCAAAAGCGCCTTTGGCAAAGCGTACGCGTTCCAGCTCGTAACTGTTCATAGTAACCAGTTTCTCCATGATCGGGTCGCTGATATAATAATGATCGTCCTGTTTATCTACAACAATAAGGTTGTGCGCATTGAAATGAAAACGATATTCCTTTGGAAAATAAGTGAGGTAAAAAACACCTACCTGGCAGGCAGTGGGTTTACCCGCAGCCAGCCTTTCATCCAGCTCACGCATAGCTTTTTCGTGTGAGGTATATTTTTTCCGGGTAACCGGAACTCCCAGCGCAGTGCAGGTTCTTTTAAAGATAAGCCCCGGCATGGTGCGAAATGAAATAGCAGGTCCTCCATTCACTTTCATAAACGGGAGCTGAACATAAAACAGCCCCGAACCTATGCCAAAAGCAAGAGGCTCGGTAATTTTTGTTATGCCATAATGATGAAGCAGTGCGGTAGTAACGCCATTTTCGCAATGCGCCGCCTGTAAGTGGTGAAAGTTAGCCCCCTGGGCCCCAAAGGGGGAGTTTGGCGTTTCTTTATAATTTGTAGTTTCCAATATCGTACTTATAGATTTTGTGGTCTCGTTGAAATTGTAAATCTATGAACAATGAACCATTTGCCATGAACAATTAAGAGCCAAACGGTAGTTTCAATTCCTCTATCCTCACTTCAAAAAGCTCAGCGTATTTTTTCAGCTTTTCTTCCGGAAGCTTTTTAAATACAGAAGGTTTAAGATGCCGTTTAATGGTCCATTTCCAAAAGCCGGTGTAGGAAGATAAGATCGACAGATCCATTATTTTCTTTTCCATGAAATAGAGTAGGGGACTGGCGGTTCCGTTTAGTACTTTTTGCCTGGCTGCTTCTATTTTTCTCTCTACCTCGTCCCAGGCCACATTGAGCGCTTCGGTTTTAACATCCCAGCCGGAGCTTTGGGCTGTTTCATATTTGCCATCTTCACCTACCACATAGGTAACCTCCCTCGCTATACGGCCAAGTGCCCCGTCATCCTGTGGTATTTCGTCTTTTTTCATCTGCAGATGTTTATTGGGGCAAGCTAATAAAATTTGATGAAATGGATAATAATCATTCGGGATTTTCGTATATGGATGATTTTTTTAAAAATGTTGATGACCTGTTAAGGAGGATCACGATATGTAAAAAACATATCACAGGATAGAGGCTAAAGCGGTCCTCTGTTCTGAAAACTTAAATCAAATATTCACCAAAATCAAACTTCAACATCATGAAAAAGATTATCGTAACCATTACCTCACTGGCTTTGTATATGTCTGTATATGCCCAGGACGTTCACTATGGTGTAACAGCAGGCTTAAACATAAGCAATGTGTCGTACAAAACCGATGTTTGGGACAAACCCAAAAGTATGCTGGGGCCGCAGATTGGTTTCTTTGCAGAGCTTCCGGTAGCAGACAGGCTAAGCATTAAGCCCCAGCTGCAATATAATGTGCTCGGATATAAATTTCCTCCTGATGATATAATTGGCGGTATCAATGTTAAACTGAACTACATAACCTTACCTGTTACCGCACAGTATGAAATTGTAAGTAATTTAAAAGCCGAATTAGGTATATATGCGGCATTACTCCTCAACGGAAAAAGCAAAATAGTGCCGGGTGAAGAAGATGATTTTGACGGCATCAGCCCTACCTCACAATACGCAGCTGCAAGTAGTTATTATGATGATGAAGACTTAAAATATACTAAAATAGAAGAAGGGCTGGCCAAATCAGATTTCGGGCTTAAAGGCGGTTTTAATTATCATTTCACAAAGAAATTTGGAGCCGGAATTCATTATATCATGGGACTTTCCAACATTTTAACAGATGCTGACGGGGCAAAAGCAACCAATAAAGCCTTTTCCATAAGCATTAGCTACAGGTTCAAATAAACGTACTGCCTTTTAAAAATCAGGCTGTCGTTATTTGTAAGTTAAGCTGTTTCATACTTGTGAAGCCGGGGGATTTTCTCCCGGCTTTTGCTATACGCTAAAAGACCACAGGTGAGTGCAGGTATCAAAAGAGGTCATAACAGCCTTTTTAATTTGTCCAGATAAAATCCATTTTCGGTACGGTCATGGATCTGTCAATGACATTCTTTTCTAATTCCAGGATAGATCTTAAAGCTTTAAAGTCTATTTTATGCGTATCATCTCCTGTTTTGTGATAATCGGGGTGGCCTCCGGTATGGAAAAATAAAACGGGGATATTCTTTTTGTAAAACGAGGTCTGGTCAGAGCCTCCGTTGCCGTCTTTACCTGTATAGAATTTTATATCGGATGTAACCCCTTTAAAAATTTCAGGGAAATAAGAGCTGGTACCATACCCGATCACAGCTACGCCGTTATCAGGATTGTATCTGCCAATCATATCCATATTCAGCATCCAATGGATCTTGTCCAGGGGCACAGTCGGATTTTCTACAAAATATTTTGAACCTACAAGCCCTAACTCTTCTGCACAGAAGGCTATAAAAAGCAGGTTAAAAGGTTCCCTGGTTTTATTTTTAGCGTAATATTTGGCAAGTTCCAGCAGTCCGGCAGTTCCCGAGGCATTATCATCAGCACCATTATGAATTTTTCCAATATTCAGAGAGTCCTTGCTGTTGCCCAGGTCTCCGTACCCGATATGATCATAATGAGCCCCGATAACGATGGTATAGGCAGCACCGTTATCTACAAACCCGATGATATTATCTGCTTTTCTGATGCTGTCAGCAACCACCACTCTTTTTACTTTGGCTTCAAAACCCTGGAGAAACCCGCTATCTCCCAAAGGAGTGAGCCCGTATTTTTTGAATTGCTTTTCAATATAGGTTGCCGCCATTTCAACTTCCTTGCTTCCCGTCTGGCGCCCCTTCATTTTGTCAGAAGCTAAAAAACTGATGTGCTTTTTCAGGCTTTTTTCAGAGATCTGGGCATTTACAATGGAGAAGGAAAGTAAAAAAATGAGTAAGAAGTATTTATTCATGACACAAAATAGATGATTTATCATCTAAAATCAAACCTTTTTGTTACTTGTGTTAATTCCAGTTATAAATGTGCTCGCCCTTGTATGATTCAATGCTGATGTACATCTCGTCAAAATAGGTTTTTGCGAGTTGCTTTATCTGGGTTTTAAAAGATGCTTCATCGCCTGTAAATTGAAAGATGAATTTTTTAGAGAAATGATATCCTGATGTTTCTGTATGGGTTACAATATTCCCGTTTTTATCAATTTCATAAAAAAAGTAATGACCTGGTGTTTGTTTGCCAAAGTCGGCACCTAATGCGGATGCTTTTTCCAGAAACTCATTTACTTTATTACCCGTGCCTGCAGAGTGATAACCAATCGTTCCCCAATACGTGTTGGGAGGTACCCTTCTTGTGGTTTGTCTGAGGATATCAATACCCCTGGTGTTTTTAAACAGGATATCTACTTTCTCATTTGATATAACAAGTGTTCCTGTATTGGAAAATGTTCCGTTATGTAACCCGATCTCATAAGTGCCGTTTTTCGAGGGCAGGTTGACTGCAGCTCTGGCCGGGCCTATTGCTGTAAAGCAGAACTCCGTTTCTGCTACTTTTGTAAAAGTTACATTCAGCTTGTTGTTTTCAAATTTTTCTTCTGTTAATATAGGGTAATTGATGCAGGGATATGCCTTTTCTGTCATGCAAAGCAGATAAGGCTGCCTGGATATTGTGCTTAACTCTTCCCTGAATTCGATCTTTATATTTGAGTCAATAGAATTGGATGACAGATCCACCCTGTTCTTGTTGCATGAAATGAAAGATATTGTGGCAAGTAGCAATATTAATTTCTTCATAAAACATGTTTTAACTTATAAGACGAAAGAATTTTCGGAAACGCTACATTTGTTCCGGCTTTTTTAATCCGGCAGGGTTGCCCGGATCAAAGAAATAGTTAGCAATAATCATAATCTCTCTTCTAATTTTGGCATATTAAATTTCTAAGCATGGCTATGACCTGGAATAATTGTTTCTCTTCCAAACGGTATGGGATGGAGAGCACCACAACTGATATACGAAGCGACTTTGAAAGAGACTGGGACCGCATTATCTTCTCAAGCCCTTTCCGGCGGCTGCAAAATAAAACGCAGGTATTCCCTTTACCTGAAGAGATTTTTGTACATAACCGCCTTACTCATTCCCTGGAAGTAGCCAGTGTAGGTCGTTCCTTAGGAGGCCTGATAGGGGAGCAGATGGGTGAGCTGGATGAAATAAAGAAAGATCAAAAGGCCTTCACGTTTTATACCAGCGACCTTAAATATGTAATAGCGGCAGCCTGCCTCGCGCATGATCTGGGCAACCCGGCGTTCGGGCATTCGGG
>DAOLFI010000924.1:0-1792 GCA_035326385.1 Niabella sp. | reverse complement strand
GGCATTGGAGCCGCATCTATCATTTCCCCACTGTACATTTCAGAAGTGGCACCTGCAAAAAGCAGGGGCACACTCGTAACCATGTACCAGCTGGCCATTGTAATCGGCATCAATCTCATTTATTTTGTAAACCTTAAGATAGCCGATTTTGGTGATGAACAATGGAATACAGATACCGGCTGGCGCTACATGATCGCATCGGGCGCCTTGCCTTCAGTTTTATTTTTAGTGCTGCTGTTTACAGTACCCGAAAGTCCGCGATGGCTGATCAGCAAGAAACGAACAGCTGACGGATTTAAGATCCTTGAAAAAATAAATGGTACAGGAGAAGCCTCCTCTATCTTAAACGAAATAGAAAATACATTAGGTTCCGAAAAAGGGAAATTCAGTGAGCTTTTTCAGCCGGGAGTCCGCATTGCCATGCTGGTAGGTGTTGTACTGGCGCTGTTTTCGCAAATAACCGGCATCAATGCTATTATTTACTATGCCCCAGAGATTTTTAAAAGTGCAGGTTTTGGTACTGACTCTGCCTTATTACAAACGGTTCTGATAGGGGTGGTGAATACCATCTTTACCTTTGTTGCTATCGGTTTTATTGATAAAATAGGGCGTAAAAAATTACTGCTTATTGGTGTGGCCGGTATGATCGTATGTTTGCTGGGCATTGGTATCTGTTATCATTTTAACCTGATGAATGGCCCGTTACTACTGGTCTTTATCCTTGCTTATATTGCCTGCTTTGCCTCATCGCTTGGGCCTATACCATGGGTGATCATTTCAGAGATCTTCCCTACAAAAGTCAGGGGAGTTGCCATGTCGGTAGCTGCCGTGGTGCTATGGACAGGTGTATTGCTTATTACACAGCTTACGCCCTGGCTGCTGGAAAACCTGGGAGGTGCCTATACATTCTGGCTGTTTATGCTCAACAGCATTATACTTTTCATTTTTACATGGGCGCGCATACCGGAAACAAAGCAAAAAACGCTGGAAGAAATTGAGCGCGGATGGCATCGTAAATAAGGGCTTGCTGTTTAACTTATATATCATCATAGGATCTATCATTCCGATGAACATTCTATTGTATGGACACCTCTTTAGTTTGTTATTTTTTGTAAGAAGCCACATGTTCTCCCTTGGGGAGGTGGCCGCCACAGGCAGAGGGAGGGGATAGATTAGTGTCTGAGTAACTGTAATCCCTTTTAATACAAAAAGCCAAACAGCCATAATGGTATTTTATTCCCAAAACCGTATTCTATATTGTCTGATGCGATATACGCGTTTTCCAGGTGCTGAATTTGTTTGCCGGTTTTTGATTTTCCGCCAATTTCAACAGTATACGTTTCATTAATCAGAAAATCACCCTGGTCCGTGTAGTTAACTTCGTTCCTGTAACCTAACTGGTTAACAAAAAATGTTTCTCTTATATTACCGGTATTTGTATTCCTTTGTCCTAACAAAAACGCAAGATTGCTGTTTTCCAGGTATATTTTTGACGGCTTCTGTAATTTACTTATGCCTTTTGCGCTTTTATACAGATTCTTTGTTAACCCTATTTCATCCAGATACTGCAGGTACAGTAAAAGTGTTGTCCTGTTGATGCCTATTTTTTCACTCAGTTTACTTACATTGGGAATAAAAGGAACCGATTCGGAAATGGCCACTAATAATTGTTTAACTCTATGAATGTATGATAATTCTACATTTCGCAGTAATGGTAATTCTATTTCGAGCATCATATTTACCCCCCCGCCTAAACGCACTAGGTATAAATCCGGCTCTTCTCGGTAAAAAG
>DAOLFI010000087.1:0-8547 GCA_035326385.1 Niabella sp. | reverse complement strand
TGAATATCAGTATTGCTCCGTCCATCCAATAGCCGATGGATGCTGCACCGATTGCTGCCACAACCATCAAAAGATCCACATCCAAATCTTTTTCTTTAAAAAGTGTTGTCAATCCTTCTATGGCTTTCTGATGACCTCCAACAACGTAAGCCAGTATAAAGAGGATAATTTCAGCAGTAGGCATATTTTGCCTGCCTGCCCACCAAGCCAATAGAATAAACAGCAAACATAATGCTGTTATAATTGCAGCTCCGTGTTTCTCCCAAATATCGGAAAACGACCATCTTGCTCTGTCGTTGGGTATGGCTAATTCTGTCATAATTTTATCTGTTGAGTATGTATTTTTTAAAAACGCTCCCTAATATCGCCAGGCATAACACAACTTCACTTTTTGCAAAGGTAGATAAGGGAGAAAGGGTAAAACAGGTAAAAAACCGACATTTTTCGGTAGCTTTACTGCATGAAATCGTTGCAGCTATTTACAGATAAGGAAATCACCGTTAAGGAATTGGCTTCTAATAATTCCGGCCTGCATAAACATCATTTTTTTGAACTCATTTATGTTTTGGATGGTACGGGTATACATAATATCAATAACAACCAATTTGAATTTTCAAAGGGTGACGTTTTCCTGCTTACACCTGAAGATGCGCACACCTTTGAAATAAGCACACCCACCAAATTCTGTATAGTAGATTTTACTAAAGGCTTTTTTGTGAAGAATCGCAGGGTTGGAGAAACGAAAGCCAATATCAGCGAATTGTATAAACAACTGGAATTTATCTTTCATAATCATCATAATGTTCAGGGCAGCATTGTATCCGATCCTGACAAACCAATATTCAAAGCACTGATCAACCAGTTGATCAAAGAAAAGGGCAAAAAACAATTCTTTGATGAGATCATTATCCAGGATATCATTTTTCTGCTGCTTCATTTCATTGCAAGAAATATACAGCAGAACATTTCACTATTTTCGAAAAGGGAAAACCCCAAAAGCAGAGTACATGAAATTACCGCATATATACAGCAGCACATTTACGATAGTGAATTGCTAAAGATCAGAAGTGTAGCCACTCATTTTGGTAAATCGACCGACCATCTAAACAGGTATTTTAAGGCTGAGACGGGAAGCACGATTAAAGACTATATTATTCGTTACAAACTCAATTTAGTGACAACAAGGCTTAAATTCAGCGACTTGACCATTTCGGAAATAGCAGGTGAATTGAATTTTACGGATGAGAGCCATCTAAACAAAATGTTTAAAAGCGCATTTGGCAAAACTGCCAAACAATATAAGAATGACCACAAACATTAAGTTCTAATGTTTTTGTGATACCATTTTTTATTGTTGCACCAGGTGCTGCAAATCAGGATCGTTCTTTATACGGTCCAGCTCACTTTCGATCACCTGCACAATATCTGCTTTTACCTTCCGGTAATTAGCTTCAATTTCCTGCTTCATATTATCCGCTCCGTTCTCATCGGTAAAGGATAATATCTGCGGTATCTTTTTGTATGCTTTGGTTTCTACCATAACTCTTTCGTTATCCACTACAATTTCCGCATGAAAGATCTTTTGCTCAATGCGTTCATCAAAATTGTCGGACACAGCCCCAACGAACATGCCCTGTGTTAAGGTGGAGATTTTAGACGCTGGTATCAGGCTATCCATTTGTGTGGATATAGAAGTGGATTTGTCGTTCCTGTTAATAGTCATGCTTTGTCGCTTCTGCAATACCTTACCAAAGCGTTCGGAAAGGTTTTTGGCGGTTTCTCCTACCACCTGACCGGAAAAAATATTGCCAACAGTATTCTGTATTACCTTACTTTCTTTATCGCCATAATCGCGGGTTAACTGCGAATAATCCTGGAAACCTAAACATACTGCCACCTTGTTTGATCTGGCAGTTGCGATCAGGTTATCAAGTCCCCTGAAGTAGATCGTGGGAAGCTCATCTATGATGACGGAACTCTTTAACTGCCCCTTTTTGTTGATGAGTTTTACGATGCGCGAATTATACAAACCCAACGCAGCAGAGTATATATTTTGCCGGTCGGGATTGTTGCCTACACATAATATTTTCGGCTCTTTAGGATTGTTGATGTCTAATGAGAAGTCATCACCGGTCATTACCCAATAAAGCTGCGGGCTTATCATTCTTGACAGCGGAATTTTTGCCGATGCTATCTGCCCCTGCAACTGATCCTGCGCCCCTCCCTGCCAGGCGTCCATAAAAGGAGACAAATAATTTTCCAGGTCCGGGTAAGAAGTTAAAATGGTGAAGACATCCGCATACTTTTTATTCAGCAATTCTATTGCGTGTGGGAACGTGCAGTATTTGCCGTTTTCATAAATTCTCAAAAACCAAATAATTGCAGCTAATAAGATAATTGGGCTATCCACAAAAAAATCGCCCTGCTTCTGAATCCACGACCTGTTAAGATTGAGCATAATGGTATAGGCGGATTCGTAAGCATCGGATATATCTGTCATAAACTCAGGGTTGATAGGATTACAACGATGGCTCCTTCGCGGGTCGTCAAAGTTGATGACGTAAAATTTAGGCTTTACTTTATACTTCTTGGTATGTTTCAGCAGATGATTGTAGGCAATGGTGGAAAGGTCATCGAACTTGAAATCGTAGATATACATACTGAAGCCTTTTTCAATATGTTGCTTGATGTAGTTGTTTACGATGGCATAGCTTTTACCGGAACCGGGAGTTCCCAATACGATCGAGGCGCGAAAAGGATTGACTACATTGATCCATCCGTTGTTCCATTTGCCTTTGTAATAAAACTTTGTAGGGAGGTTCACCGAATATTCATTCTGCATCAACTGGGTTTCCTGCTGGAAGCTCTCGTTCTCGTTATTGAAAACATCATCCATCAGGTTATTGCGCAGCAAGCGGCTTATCCATAGGCCCGCAACCATTAGAGCGATATAGCCTAATGAGGTGGTCAGTATGTAAAGCGTAGTGGCAGTCTCTGCGGATAACTTTAAAAGGGGTGTATTTAGAAAGAATAGAATAAAACCAATGACTAATGCTGTATTGATTTTTGTCCAGGTAATCTTTTCATTTTTTACGCCTTTAGTACCCAGACAGCTCAGCGCCAGTAAAACCAACGCAAAAATTTTGGTGTAAAGGGTATTTGAAAAAAGCCCTGCTGTGCGGTTGAAATTGGTCAGTATCTTACCAATAATTTCAAGTGTCCAGCCACGCCCGGCAAAGAAGCCGTAGCAGAACCAATAAAAGTGCATCAACACAATGATGATGCTTACTGCTCTCATAAAAGCCATGATTTTGGCTAATCCTCTCAGATCGTCTTCTCCCTGCATAATTCAATAAATTGAAGTGATGCAGGTGAATTTAGAAGTTGTGATTATCGGTTGCCAGTAAGTGGCGGCGGATGGCTTTTAGTGGCAGTATTTGGCGTGTATAGAATAATTTATCTGATACTCCTGGAACTGCCTAAGTTATTACTGTCTGCCCAGCCTTTTTCTTTTCTTCTTTTTCCTCATCCGGTTAGTAAAATCCTGTTCCTCGTAATCTTCGCCCTGGGCTTCGGGCAATAATCCACCTAACGCATCTATAAGTCCCAAGTCTTCATTGAGGTAGGCAGGCTGTTCTTCGTTCAGAAAATCAAAAAGCTCATGGGTTTCGTCTGACGCTTCCCCAATATTTTTACCAGTGGTTGGCAATGGCGTGTTGATCCTTGCATCGTCGTCGTCCTGACGATGCTCTGCAAACTGCTCTTTCCACCAATCGTTAAAAACATTGGCTGAAAGATCTGTATCCAGTTGTGATCCATTCCAAACCATACGGCTTTCATGGTCTATGAGTGTCATACCATAAATGCGCCCATCCCCGGTGCGTCGTACAACGGTGTTAATGCCTTGCTCCATCAATTGCTTTTTAAAATCGGCTTCGGTGCCGGTAAGGTGCATTGCCGCTTCAATGGTATTTTTGAGGATGGCTTTTGTGGGGTCAGTCTTCATTTTTTTCTTGGCCTCGATAAAGTGCTGTTGCAACGCCTCCCATCCGGCATCTTTACCAAAAAGGGATGATTTAAAAGGGTTGCTGGCTTTTTCTCCCTGTTCGTTCAGCGCAAAATACACGATACCCTGCTTGGGCTGCCCGTGTAGTTCTCCTTTTACTTCTTCAGCGGTAATGTTAAATAGCGAAAGCAAGGCATTGTAAGCGCCCAGTGTTGTAAACTGGTAATACGTGGGCAGGTGCCGCACAACGGATGCTATCTGGCTTTTAATGTCACCGGCTTTATAATCCACCGGGCGGAATATCTGCTCGTTCCCTGTACGCTGCTTTTCGGTGGCAGGTATCAGGTTATAGTTTTGTTCCAATGCCCTGCAAGCGTCCATTGAACGTAGCTTCTCAAAGGTATCCGGTATCTTTTTACCATAGCGGTCCACGCAAGTCGATACAATATGGATATGTGTGCGTTCAATATCGGTATGCTTGAAAACCACATAAGGCTGATCGCCATACCCCATCCGATCCATGTAGTCTTTGGCAATCTGCTTAAAATTTTCGTCCGTTACCTTATCTCCCGGATCTGGGTTGAGCGATATATGCAATACAGGCTTTTCGGTGCGTTTATTGGCCATCAGATAAGGCTGGAAAGAGCGTAACAATTGCGCCACCGAAAAGCTGCCATCGGCTGTTTCGATAATCCTGTGCATGGTCAATATCTCGCCGTTTTCCTTATCTACTTTAAGCTGGTTGTAAGAAAGTGCACCCGTCATATTTACCCCGTGACCGATTTTTGCTATCATTTCCCGTCAATTTTATTGAGGTGATTAGCCTCAAATTCCATTGTCAGCTTCATCACTTCACGGCATAGCTTTGCCAGTTCTGCTGTTTGTTTTTCCAGTTTAAAGAGATAAGCGGCGGCCTTTTTTTCCGAAAAATTTCGGTAAAGGATCTTCACGACCTGGTTATAATTGACACCAACTGCCCTGAACTGCCCAAACAACGTGGTTAATCTGGTATAATAATCCATTGCAGCCATATCTATGTTAACGCTCTTTACCGGTTTATCAAACAGTAAAGAGGTAACAAATTGTGCCTTGTTATCTGCTCCAGAGGCTTCAAAGAGCGAGAGGAATTTTGCATTTTCTTCATCCGTCAGACGAAATACATAACGGTGGATGCTTGGGTTTACTTTAGGGTTACGGCCACCTTTGTACTGTTTCTTTTTCTGCTGTTCATTCATCACTATATAATTTTTAAAACGAGCGTCAGCGAGCTGATCGTTCATTAATCCAACAAAAACCCCGACTTCGGAGGGTGTTTTCCGGCCCCCTGCAAGGGCAAGTTGTTTTGAGGCACGGAACAGGTTCCGAGTGCCTCAAAACACAACTTGCTCTGTTCGGGTGAACAGAAAATCCGCCCTGCGGGACGGATTAGATAAAGCAGAAAAAAACGGCTGCGAGCCGTTCCACCTGTTACCTGTATATTGTAATGTTCTTTCCATTTACCCATAGCATTGGAGCTATTACAAAGTAAAGGCTGCTTTGTCAAAGCATTACAGTGCTCCACACTGCCAAAGACTGCCACTGAACGCCAATGACTACCACATTCTAAAATATAGCTGCCTGAGGTATTTTCTTTGTTTCAAAGTTATACAGGAGCACTTACAGAAAAAAGTGCGGAAAAGAAAAAAACAAAATGTATGTGCTGTTTCAAGCACATACAGAAAACAGGAAGAGAACACAGGTTTAAAAATGCAGGGGCGCAAAAGTATAAAGTTTTAAAACCATAAAAACGTAAAAGCAGCAATGTTTACAGAAACAAGCCTTTACGGGTTTTCAGATTTAAGCAAAAGCATATAACAGGGAAACTGTAAAAAAACACAACGGTACAGCAACCCGGAAAAATGGTAAAGCAGAAAAGCGGCAGTACAACTGCACAATTTATCAAATGGACAATTTTAAATTTTAGAAAAATGGAAACAGTAAAAAAAACTTTAAAAATCAGCTTCTCCACACAAAAAGGCGGCGTGGGAAAATCAACCATAACAACCCTGCTTGCCAGCTTGCTCCATTACCGGCTCGGATTTAATATAGTGGTACTGGACTGCGATTTTCCCCAGCACAGCCTGAGCAAAATGAGGGAAAGGGATCTGAAGACCGTTATGCAGAACGATTATCACAAAAAAGCTGCAATGAAACAATTCCAGGCTATCAATAAGAAAGCCTATCCCGTTATCCGGTGCAAGGCAGATGAAGCGCTGGACAAAGCATTGGAGTATGTGCAGCAATCTGCGGCACACCCCGATATGATTTTTTTTGACTTGCCGGGAACGGCAAACACAAAGGGCGTGCTGACAACGCTAAAAGCAATGGATTTCATTTTTTCCCCTATCACTGCGGACCGGTTTGTAGTGGAAAGTACGCTGGGGTTTGCTAAAGCATTTCTCCAGCTCCCTGAAATTGAGAATGCCAATAAAGAGCAGGTATTCTGGTTGTTCTGGAACCAGGTGGACGGCAGGGAGAAAACGATGCTTTATGAGGCTTACCAAACGGTGATCGGACAGCTTGGCCTTTCCATTATGGATACAAGAATTATGGACAGCAAGCGCTTCCGTAAGGAAACGGACGATACGGGCAACTACATCTTCCGGTCAAGCCTGCTTGCCGCAGAGCCGGGCCTGCTGAAAATGACTAAAATGGATCTCTTTGTACAAGAGTTCTTGAAAATTGTTCATTCTTAAATCAGTTGTGATATGGATACAGATAACATAAAGAAAGGATTTGAGAAACCCAACGTGGATGAGGATTACCTGATGAACATTATGAGCGGCGATGAACCTGCTCCGGTAACAAAGGCTGGCAAGGATCACGCGGAGCCGAAAGAGCCTAAAGCCCGTGAAAAAACAAAGTCTGGTTCATCAAAGAAAATTGACTACGAAGATGTTTTCTTAACCAATCGTTACCCTTCCGGAAGAAATGGCAAAGTGGTTTATATCAGGCCGGAGTTTCATGAGCGGTTGCTGCGGATCGTTCAACTGGCAAGGGAGGATAAAACTACGCTCTATTCCTACATAGACAATATTCTCGAATACCATTTCAGGGAATTTGGCAACGAGATAACGGATTATTTCAATGACAGGTATAAACCCATTTTATAGTAAAACAAAACCAATGAAAAAGAATATTAAAAACGGAAAGCCCATGCAGGCAAATAATGGCTCTGTTAAAAAAGAAAGCTACGGAACCCAGTTCCTGAAACAGCACGCAATGGCGTGCCGGGGTGAGAAATCGATCTACATACGCCCTGAATACCATGAGCGTATCGTTAGGATTGTTCACGTCATCGGAGATGATAAAATCCCGTTGTATGCTTATCTGGACAATATACTCAAACATCATTTCGAGCAGTTCGAGAAGGCGATTACAGAGGATTTTAATGAAAAGTTTAAACCCATTTTTTAAAATATTGGACCATGAAAAAGACAAATCAAAAACAAAGGAACACGTTACGCATTGCCGAATATCAGTTGGCATTCTTAACACCTACAGGTTTTTTGGCAAAAGACGGGAAGACGGTATATGTCAGCCCGGAGTTCCACGAAAAAATATCCCACATTGCATTTATACTTGGTTCGGGGAAAATTAATATTGCTGATTATCTGCATAGTGTTCTGAAGCACCACTTCCCGGATTTTGGTCAGGAAATAAAAACCATTTATAACGACAAGAACAAACCCATTTTTTAGTTATGGAACTGCTGATTTTAATATGTCTGCTCATCGTCATTGTTCTGCTGGCGAAGGACAAAATCACCATAAAAAAAGTGGTGCGAAACAATCGGCAACAGCCGCCTTTAGATCCTGATTTACCGGAAATAATGGGCCAGCCAAAGCAGCATGTACGACACGCAGTGCCAAGTAATGCCACCCAAAGTCAATTAGCTAAACCGAAGGTTACGGCTGATAATTTTGAAACAGAAACCAATGAAAAGGGTTTCGCAAAGGAAATTCCGCAGGAAGAGCTGGATGAAGTTTTTGGGGACGGCCCCAACCTTGAAGAAGAGGAGGAAGAATGGAATGGATATGGTTATCCGAACGGCGATGACGGTTTTGCCACGGGGGTTACCTTCGACGTACTGAGTACCGTGGGGGCCTTGTTACAGCAAGAAGTGTTGGAACCGGCCTTGCAGCAAAAAGCGGTGGATATAGTTCAAAGGATACAAGGAACCGAACTATTCAGCCTTTTGGAAAACTCAATGGAAGGCGCTTCCCGAAAGATTGCAGCGTTATTGGACAGGAGCCTGCCTACAGGAATGGATTCCGGTTCTTCCGATTTGCGGAAAAATGATTTGAGTGACTTTGACATTGGGGATTTTGTCTGAAAAGGCAGCTCCCTTTTGTTATTGTTCCGTGGCAGGCTTTTTAAATTTTTTGACTTTTGCTCTGATAGCCTCAAACCGCTGAATTTCCTCGTTAAGGTGATTGGGTTCCGGCTTTTTGTAAGCATATTTATCACTATGTGTATGCCCTTCCATATAGCGGCAACAT
>DAOLFI010000086.1:0-8559 GCA_035326385.1 Niabella sp. | reverse complement strand
CCATCATGTGCTCTATGATTTGCAGGTCCAGCTTGTCAAGATTTAGTTTAGAACTCATAATTCAGTATCTTAAATTTGATATAATCTAAAAATTATTGCAATTTATTGAATATTTACTATATTTTAAAAAAAATCATTAAAATATTTGGAATGAATGCCCATTCATGCCTATTTTTGTTCTAACAAAGTCCCGCAATACGGGACAAAGTTCTTAAAAATTGTGGGGTGATGAAATTTTTGGCAGACATGCCCTCTTGTCTCGAGGGTGAGGATCACGGGATAAACACAACATAGAGCCGACCGTCAGGCCGACCAGGATTGACCACTGAACTTTGTGTTGCGGCTAACCGCCTCGTGGAGGTTCGACCCCTCCCCCTACAGCATCTTAAACCTTCGCTTACAGCGGAGGTTTTTTGTTTACATTACATTTTGCGTTTCAGATAAAACTGTTCCACCAAGGCAAGATCTGCTCCTCCTACAGCAAAAGCAATAAACCTGTTCCTGAAATGTTAGTATAAGCAGTTTACACTAATTGTCACGTCAGTTAAAATAATGTTTGTCATCCTGAGCTTGTCGAAAGTTAGTTCGTCTGTCTTACCACGACAAAACTTTATTTGACCTGCTACCAATCCCGCTGACAGTAAGCTATAATTCCAAAACCACCGTTCCAAATATAAATTTTATTTCCTATAATCTATTCATGATTAGATACCTATTTTTGCAGCCAAGAGTAACAGATATGAGAAAAGTATTATTTGTAATTACCATTCTATGCAGCATGACTGCATTTTCCCAGGACGAAACAGTAAAAAATCTTAAAAAAGAGTCGGAGCGGGAAATAAAAAAAGATCCTAACGATACCTCTTCTAAAGTATGGAAAACAGGAGGGTTCTTTGGGTTAAATGCAGCGCAGGGATCATTAAGGAACTGGGCAGCTGGTGGTGATAAGTTCTCTCTGGCCATCAACGGGAACCTCAGCACTTATGCTTTTTATAAAAAAAATAAACACAGCTGGGACAATACCCTTGATATCAACCTGGGTTATATGAATACCACTTCACTAGGAAGCAGAAAAAATGATGATCGCATAGACCTGGTTTCCAAATATGGCTATGCCATTTCGGAACAATGGAATGCCGGCGCTTTATTTAATTTCCGCTCACAAATGTTCAGAGGTTACACTTATGATGATGACGGCAACCGCACCCTTAGCTCCAACTTTCTTTCACCTGCTTATGTTTTGCTAAGCCCGGGTTTTGAGTGGAAACCTGATAAAGAGTTTTCTGCCTTTATGTCCCCGGTTACTGTAAGATGGACCATTGTAACAAATGATTCCCTGTCTGATGCAGGGGCCTATGGAGTAAATCCCGGGAAACATGCCAAAACCGAGTTTGGCGCCTTTGCATCTTTAAACTACAGGAAAGAGATCAATAAAACGTTTTCTTATAAAAGCCGTTTAGACCTTTACTCCAACTACCTGGAAAATCCGCAAAACGTTGATCTCTATTGGACCAATATGCTGAATATGCAGCTTACCAGATATCTTACGCTTACATACAGCCTTGATATGATCTATGATGATGATGCAAAACTGTTTGGCCCCGACAATACTTCTCCTGCCACGCAGATAAAATCTATGCTGGGAGTTGGCTTTATGTTTAAATTTTAACCTGCTTCAGAGGATTGCGGAACGGGTTGTTCTGCAATCCTCTAAAAATATACTTATGGCTTTGGATAAAAGATCAGCATCCGGTTTAATAAAACCCTCATAAGAAAACCGGCCTGCTTTTTCAAGTAAACCCCGCATATCAAAAACCCGCTGGCTGTCGCTTACTGCAAATTTATTCTTCATTAGATGCACTGCCAGGTACTCCTGCTCGGTTTGGCCGGGTGTAGGTATCAGTATTGCCTTCGCCTTCATTGCATTAATGTCCATAACAGAGCTGTACCCGCTTCTGCATACAATATATTCAGCTTCCTGCATGAGCTGCTGCAGCTCATTTTTAGACAAGTGATTATATACTATTGCATTTTCAAAAACAGGAGGCCTTATATCCAGAGGGAGCCCTCTTACGATCACTACAGGAACCTTGCTATGCTCAAGCTGTTCAAAAACCCTGTTTTCAAAAATCGTCCTTTGCGGCTCGGGCCCGGACAGGATGAATAGAATATGTTTGGGGGAACTCTGCCTGTCAGCATAATCTATTCGTGATAACGGGCCAATGTACCGATACCGGGTTACAGGCATGACTGCTGGATGAGAAAGCTCCCCACCCAGGTTAACAGTCCCCTCAAAATCAGGTATCCAGCAGGCAGAAAATTTTTTAATCTGCCTGTAATTGATGTTTCGTGCCAATATATCTACAGCCTTACCCATACCGGTTTTTACCTGTAGCTGGTGCGTCACAAAAACACAGGGCGTTCCTGCATGATAAAGCCCAAACCGGTTGTCGCTTATCACTCCATCAATATTATATTGAGCTATTATCTGCTTCAGCCAGGCATTCTCAGCCTTTATTACAGACAGAATGCGTGGAAGCTGACGCATCATTTTTATCATAAACCCACCACCGCTACCGGCATATTTTACGTTATAGCTATTCAACGGTAAAAAAGTGCATTGTGGAAATTCTGCTTCCAGTATTTTTTTCTGAACCTCATTGCCGGCCAGTAATACTTCAACACCTTTTTTTAATAATTCATTGATTATGGGAATGCACCGGGTAGTATGTCCCAGGCCCCAATCGAGCGGAGCCACCAGTATTTTCAGCTTTTGAAAGTGCGGCATTGATTCAGATCAAAAAAATTAACATACAAAAATTGAAGCTTAGAGAATAATTAATTGTAAAATAAAGTAAATTTACCATTCGTAATATTACGGTGGTGCTTAGATATTGGTTAAACGGTTGTCAAAAGATACAACAATGGCTGTGCAGCTATTGTTATTTTATCAACAATACTGCAGGGAAGCGCTTTCATGAATAAGTATAACAGAGATATTATTTTTTTGGTAAAAGACGCCCGGTCTGTAACGCCCGGGGAAGAATACCTGAACGCAGTAATTGCCCATGTTGATAATATAGACGGGTTTTGCAACGCCCATGAACTGGTGAACAGGAACCGTATTACATCTAAAAGAAGTAAAATACTGGCCGCTGTACAAAAAGAGCAGCTAAAACCTTTCAGGTTTCTCCTTAATAAAAACTAAAACTTTATTTCCTCATCATTAGCATCAAAAAAATGATACTCTGTAAGGTGATAGGCGGTATCTTTTTCTAACCGGGTTTTCTGCCCAAAACGTTTATTCCATTTAGCTGATTTACTGCTCCACCAAAGGCCTTTGGTTAAATAGGCGTACATAATGGGGTGCACTACCAGCTTAAGGTTTTTATGCTTATGCGTAATAAGATAGTTGAGGTTCTTTTCAATCTCATCTTCCAGCACTAATGTAGAGGATATCTTACCGCTGCCATTACAGCTGGGGCATACTTCCTGGGTATTGATGTTCACTTCAGGGCGCATACGCTGCCGCGTTATCTGCATCAAACCAAATTTTGATATAGGCAATACCGAATGCTTGGCCCTGTCTGCTGTCATCACTTCTTCCATCACCTCATGTAGCTTTTTCTTATTTTCGGCAAGCTTCATATCTATGAAATCAACCACAATGATCCCGCCAATATCTCTCAGCCTGAGCTGTCTTGCAATTTCAGCAGCCGCTTCCAGGTTGGTTTCGAGCGCATTCTGTTCCTGGTTATTACCTACATTTTTATAGCCGCTGTTCACATCAATAACATGCAGGGCTTCAGTATGCTCAATAATCAGGTAAGCGCCGCTGTTAAGAGTTACTGTTTTCCCAAAAGAGCCTTTTACCTGTTTGGTAATACCCAGTGTATCAAATACATTGCCCTGCGCCTGGTTAACAATTTCTGCTTTTTCGGGCGCAATGCGCTGGATATAATTTTTGGTTTCGTTGAAAATATTCTTATCGTTAGTTACGATGCGGTTATAATCGGCACTTAACAAATCCCTCAGGATGCTATTGGTTTTGTTCTGCTCACTGAAAATTTTAGTAGGCGCTACTGCCCCTCTCAGGTTTTGCTGCACCGTATTCCAGATATTAACCAGGTTGCCCAGATCTTCATAAAGCTCTGCGGTATTTTTACCTTCGGCAGCCGTTCTTACAATGACACCAAAATTTTTAGGCTTCACGGCCTCAATAATTTTTTGCAATCTTTTCCTTTCTTCGGAAGAATGGATCTTTTTAGATACTGCAACTATATTATTGAAAGGTGTAATTACCACAAACCTGCCGGGCAGCGATAATTCGCAGCTCAGGCGCGGACCTTTTGCAGCAATAGGCTCCTTTAGTATTTGTACCAGAACATGCGGTTTACCGCCCAAAACTTCGCTGATCTTGCCTGTTTTTACTATTTCAGGCTCCACCTCAAATTTTGAGAAGTCAACAGGATTCGCATCTGTAGCCGACATGGCCAGATTGGTGAATTTCAATAATGATTTAGCGTAGGGACTCAGATCAGTATAATGCAAAAATGCATCTTTTTCAAAACCTACATCTATAAATGCAGCGTTAAGCCCGGGCATAAGCCTCTTTACCTTGCCCAGATAAAGATCACCAACAGCAAAACGGGCATCGCTTTTTTCGCTATGCAACTCTACCAGCTTCTTATCTTCCAACAAAGCTATTTCAACACCGGTAGGAGCGGCATTAATTACAATTTCTTTATTCATTACCTATGAATATGAACATGGGCTATGTCTTAAAAGTAAACTAAACCAACTTTATACGTTATTTCAATGCACGCGGAATATATATGGCATTTAGAGGCTGGAAAATGCATATAAACGATAAAGCGTATGAAAACGGATATACCACATAAAACCCCGTAGATTTCTTTTGCGGGGTTTTATGTAGAATATTTCTTTAATAAATAAGAAGAGCTATTTCTTTTTATGACGGTTTTTTCTTAGTCTTTTTTTGCGCTTATGAGTTGCAATTTTATGACGTTTTCTTTTTTTACCACAAGGCATAGTTCAAATAATTTTTAATATTGTTAATAATAGTTAATTCTGCTTTTTTAAAGCAATAATCCTTTTTTCAAGCTCAGCCTTCATTTCCGCATGATTGCTTACCAGCGGCAATGCTTTCTGATAAAATTTTAAAGCCTCCTGTTTTTTATCCTGTTTTTCATAAACATCTGCCAGCAATAATACTGCCTGCAGGTTTTCAGGATCGAGCCCGGTAACTATCTCAAGGCGCTCTTTGGCTTTATCGGTTTGTCCGCTCATAAGCGAGCCCATTGCCAAAGTCATTTGCGCATACAGATTGGTACTGTCCTTTTCTACCACGTCTCTTATTTTGGCAATACCCTCCATAGGAGCGTTGGATATGCCGCCAAACATATAAGTAGCACCTAAACCAACCTTTGCCGAGTCGTTCCCGGGATTAAGCTTCAAAGATCTTTCAAACAGGTCTTTTGCCTGCAGCCCCATCCATCTTGCCATTTCCGCATTTTCTATATGCTGCAGATTGTTCAAAAACAAATGGCCTGCAAAATTGAGGTTTTTTTCTGAATTTTCCAACCTTGCCTCTTCGGCCATATACCAGGCATAAGGAACAAATGCTTTTATACTGTCTTTCCAGTATCCCGAAAGTTGATGGTAAGCATGTAATTTCTGTTGATCATCCCCCGCTTTGGCAACTGAAGCCTCAAGCTGATCAATACGGGATACATTTTCTTTTGACAGTTTAGTTTTAGCGGCCCCCAAAGCGCTATCAATTGAAAATGAAGACACTAATAACCCTCCGGCAGAGGAGGGAGCCGGATGGTCGTGACCGTCTTCATGAGTGTGACCCTGGTGAGCAGATGTGGGATCGGGTTTGGTTCTTCCAAAAGCCCAAAGCAGGCACAGCACAGCAACAGCTATGATAATAGTTAAATATTGAGGTTTTTTCACAATCAAATAAAATTTGGACTGCAAAGTTAACCCCAATACAATACAAATTGTTTAAAACGGAGAATAAAAGTCTGGCGCAGCCATCTTTTTGTAGTTAGAGATACCGCTTAATCCTCACCATCTTCTCCCGGTCCGTCATCTGGCTTAGGCTCCTTGAGCTTTTTTACCTCGATGCTGAATTCCTTTGCCGGCTTAAAGGCCGGAATATAATGTTCAGGAATATGAACCGCTACATTTTTCTTAATATTGCGGCCGATTTTTGCAGCCCGCTTTTTGGTAATAAAGCTGCCAAAACCACGAATGTAAATGTTTTCGCCAGAAGCCAGGGTGTCCTTCACTTCTTTAAACATTGTTTCCAGAGTAACCAGTACATCTACTTTAGGGATACCGGTTTTATCAGAAATTTTGTTGACCAAGTCCGCTTTTCGCATAAATTTAATATTATTTTAACTATTAATTTAAATTGTAAAACAGCATTTTACGGAAAAATACTTCTAAAAATGAAACAATTATTAATCCAATTTTTTCCTTTCTGAAAAATAAATAAAAACTTTTGAACAATTTAACACATAAAGATCTGATTTACAGCAAATTTTCAAAATTGTTATTAAAGTGGCATGAAACCAGGAATAAAAGGCAAATGCCATGGAAGGAAGAAAAGGACCCTTATAAGATATGGCTCAGCGAAATTATCCTGCAACAAACAAGGGTAGAACAGGGTATGGAATACTATAATAGTTTCATACAGAACTTCCCTACGATCAGCCACCTGGCCCTTGCTGAGGAAAAAAAAGTTTTTAAGCTATGGGAAGGTCTGGGTTATTATTCAAGATGCAGAAACTTAATTGCTACGGCAAAATATATCCACCAGGAACTACAGGGCATATTTCCCGGTACATACGAAGAAATACTTAACCTGAAAGGCATCGGGCCCTATACAGCATCGGCTATTGCGTCTTTTGCCTTTAACCTGCCTTTTGCCGTAGTAGATGGGAATGTATTCCGCATCCTGGCCAGGATATTTGGTATTACCGATGCTATAGACAGCACTGCAGGGAGAAAAAAGTTTACGCAGCTAGCCGCACAACTTCTGGATAAAGAAAGGCCAGGCAAATACAATCAGGCCATCATGGACTTTGGCGCTACTGTGTGCAAGCCGGCAGCGCCCTTATGCTTTGACTGCATTTTTAAAAAATACTGTATTGCTTACGCAGAAAATAAAATAGAAACATTGCCGGTAAAGGAGAAAAAGATAAAGCAACGAAACCGGTTCTTCTTTTTTTTCCTGATACAGCATCAAAATAAAATAGCTATACGCGAAAGGACAGACAAAGACATCTGGCGTCACCTGCACGAATTTCCGGTAGTTGAGCTTACGGAAATCACCGCCATAGAACAGGCTATCAGCACTGCCAGGGCCTGGGGCTGGGTTGCCGAAGGAGCGATCTTAAAAACAGATGATACCACTTACAGGCAAAAACTCACCCATCAAAGTATTCATGCCTGGGTGGTGCGGGTGTATGCTGATCAAAAACCTCCGGCTCTGAAAAATTATGACTGGGTGGCAGTTAAGGATCTCAAAAACTACTCGTTCCCCAAAATAATCAACGACTTTTTATCAGGCAGCAATGATACCGGCCGGAACGCAACAGATAATCCGGATAAAACCGGCCCCAAGCATTAATTTTTCCAAATGCTTAAAAAAAATTAATTTTATTGTACTATAGCTTCATACATACTTACACAAGAAAAATTTATACTTACTATGAGAGGGGTTAATCGCGTAATGTTGATTGGTAATTTGGGGAAAGATCCAGAAGTGCAACTGCTTGAAGGGAATATTGCCGTTGCAAAATTTCCATTGGCAACCACAGAGACTTTTAAGGACCGGTCTGGAAAGCTGGTATCGCAAACGGAGTGGCATACGGTTGTTCTGTGGCGCGGCCTTGCAGATCTTGCTCAGAAGTTTTTGCATAAATCCAGCCTTGTATATATTGAGGGAAGATTACGTACACGCAGCTGGGAAGATAAGGATGGCGTAAAAAAATATATTACCGAAGTGGTAGGAGAAAACCTGATTATGCTGGATAAAAAAGCAGAAGGTCTTCCCCATGAGCATGATGAACAGACGCCGAATGACCCTCCGGCAACAAACGACAGTGAATCCGGTACCCTCAGTTTTTAAAAAAGGGACAATTTATTTTGATGAAATTTTTCATGCCCCCTTTGTGTAATTTTGGCCTGAATCCCGATAATTATCGGGATCATGTAGGTTTCATTAATTAATTTTTGTTTTGGATACATCTGCATTTGCTTTTTTATTACTGAACAAATTACTGCAGACAGAGCTGCAGGTTACTGCGCAAAGCAGTACCGTTCTGGTGGTAGTGCTGTTATTGCTTATCTTCCTATCTTTTTCAGTTGCCGGCTCACAGGCTGCTATTTTTTCTCTTAGTGAAAAAGATATTGACCTTTTAAAAACCAGGCAGCAGCCTGCCGCCCGCAGAATAATTGACCTGTTAGACGAACCTAAAGAAGTATACACTTCGATGGTTATATCCAAAACCATCCTGAACATCT
>DAOLFI010000923.1:0-1798 GCA_035326385.1 Niabella sp. | reverse complement strand
GCCCGGCCCAGGCTTTATTATAAACGGTAGTAAAATCTTTTACATATTTAGCAAGGTTATTGGTTTTAATATTATCCGACGAATAATGCGGATCTTTTGACAAAGCAGCGTGGCGCTCATAAAATTTTTCCTGTATGCGCCGGCCTACGTTCAGCCCAAAACATACCTGGTTAAAAAACGGTTGGAACCCATAGCTCTCAAATAGTTCTTTATAATAGGGCTGATTATAATTCATCCTGTATAGCGGCGGCTCGTATCCTTGCACCAATAAGCCCCACCAGGTATCACGTTCTCCAAAATTAATAGGCCCATCCATTGCGGTCATACCTTTTGCTTCCAGCCATTTTTTTGCGGTATCAAATAAAAGGTTTGCGGCATCCTGGTTGTTGATGCAATCAAAAAAACCAATGCCTCCCACTGGCCCGTCATCCCCTTTTGTTTTGTATTTTTTATTTACGAAAGCAGCAATGCGACCCACAAGGTTACCGTTGTCATCTTTCAAAACCCAGCGAATAGTTTCGCCGGAACGGAAGGCTTTATTTTTTTCTTTATTAAAAACGTCGTGGATGTCTTTATCTAAAGGGCGGATATAACAAGGATCGTTCTTATGGATAATAACATTAGCTTTTATAAAGTCTTTTGCCAATGCAGGTGTGGAAACTTCAATCAGATTCATTTTACAAAAATAAGCAGCGGAGGGATTTTAATGTGAGAATGTGCTAATATGGGAATGTACTAATGTGACGATGTGTTTGAGATGTGATGTACGATGTAAGCCCCCGCATAGTGTCGGGAAGTGCAGAGAGTAAAACGCTCCAAAGGGGAGGGTGGTAAGATTCTGTAAATGTACGATCTCCTGACTTTCCTACCCACTATCCCTCTTCTTTCTTTGCTTTCAGCGTTTCAGCTTTCTTTATAGAGTCTTTTCTTGCCACTTTAGCCAGGGAATCCTTCTTTTTCTGCTCTTTCAGCCTGGCCAGGTCTTTTACACGCTGAATGCTGTCTTTAACAGCTTTCTGCCGGCTGTAGCTGGTACCTACACTGTTCAGGAACATTTTTTTTGCTATGATGGCATCGTGTCCGTAAATATCTTCCCTGAAGTTTAATACGCTGCTGTCATTTACCCAGGAGGTGAAATAAGTTATCAATACAGGTACCGGGTTTTTAACTCTCACATATTTTTCTTTATAGGTGCGCATCAGGCTGTCCACTTTCCTGCTGCTATACTTTGCGGTGTCGTTTAAAAGATATGCTGCAAGTTTGGCCGGCTCCTTAAGTCTGATGCAGCCATGGCTGTAGCTTCTTTTGTCGCGGTTAAACAGGCTTTTAGCCGGCGAATCGTGAAAGTAAATGTTATAACTGTTGGGGAACAGAAATTTCACCAGTCCCAAAGAGTTCCAGGGGCCGGGTTTTTGGCGTACTCTTCCGTTTACAATTTCCATGTGGTTGCGTGCTAAATAGGCTGCACTTGGTTTACCGTTCATCTCGTTTTTTACAATACTGGCAGGTACGTTCCAGTAAGGACTAAAAACAATATTGCTCAACCTGCCGGTAAAAACGGTGGTGTTATTCCCTTCTTTTCCTACTACTACATCCATGTTCCATGCAGGTTTACCATACTCATATACGTGCAGGCGAAACTCAGGTATATTTACTATAATAGAACGACCGCTGTCTTTAGTATTCCCGGGCATCCAGCGCATACGTTCCATATTTATCAATATCTGCTGAATACGCTCTTCTACCGGGATGTTCACATCTTTCAGGAATGTTTTGCCGGCTGTGCCATCGGGCTTAT
>DAOLFI010000085.1:0-8587 GCA_035326385.1 Niabella sp. | reverse complement strand
AACCTTGCAGAAAGGCGGGGGGCCAAAGCCTTGCCATTGGTATTGTTGGAAAATACAATAATGGTAGCACCGCTTTGTTCGGCAGCCGCTGCCATCACTTTTGTATAAACCTGTGCATCAAAATGTTTAAGCGCCTCGTTATTTACCTGGTAGATCTTTGTTACGCCATATTTGCCCAGGGCGCTCAACTCTTCTGTTACAGGAGCTATAACCAGCGCCTGTGCTTCAATACCTGATTGTTTGGCTAATTGTGCACTATAAGTAAGTGCTTCAAGCGACGATTTTTTTACGCTGCCGTCTTCAGCTATATCAATAAAAGTTAAAACAGACATAATATATTAAGTTAAGGGGGAGTAGTGAATAGTGAGTAGGATTGCTAAATTACCTTAGCTTCGTCTCTTAAAAGCTGTACCAGTTCGGCTACATTATCAGGGTCTACCAGCTTTATCCCGGCTTTTGCAGGTGGTAAGCTAAATGCAGTAATACTGGTCAAAGCATCAACAGCTATGGGTTCCGCTACTCTTAAAGGTTTGGTACGGGCTGCCATAATGCCACGCATATTAGGGATGCGCTGCTCTGCCATTCCTTTATTACAGCTTACCACAACCGGTAAGCTTACTTCACACACTTCTTCACCGCCTTCTATTTCGCGGGTGATAGTTGCTGCTGTTCCGTTTAGCTCAAATTTTGTGGCCAGGGAAATATAAGGCAGGTCTAATAATTCAGCCACCATACCTCCCACAGAAGCCCCGTTATAATCAATGGTTTCTTTTCCTAAAAAAATCAGGTCATAACTGTTTTCTTTTGCAACCGCAGCTATTTGCGAGGCTATCGAATAACTATCCTGGCTTTCTGTATTTACACGGATCGCTTCATCGCCTCCCAAAGCCAGTGCTTTCCTGATGATGGCATCAGCGTCAGCAGCTCCTACAGTTACTAAATGAATGACAACAGAAGGATCAGCCTCTTTTAACTCAATAGCCTTTACCAGTGCATAGTACTCATCATTAGGGTTGATAATCCATTGCACACTATTGGAGTCAAATTTCGTGTTATTGTTAGTGAAAGCTATTTTTGCCGTGGTATCCGGCGTTTTGCTAATACATACTAATATTTTCATATAGGAGCTGTTTTAATATAGTTGTTTATGCAACTAAACAAATATAATAATTTATTGATAAGAAATGCAGGATTAAAAAGTTAATATGTCAAGAATTGATCAGATACAAGAGCTATTAAAAGAAAATCCCACGGATAGCTTTTTACAACATGCTTTGGCCCTGGAATATGTAAAGCAAGGGGATGATGAAAATGCGAAGCATGTATTTGAAACATTATTATTAGCTAACGCGGATTATGTAGGCAGCTATTACCACCTTGCTAAACTGTATGAAAGATGTGACCAGGAAAAAGAGGCTATCAGCGTATATGAACGTGGTATGGAAATAGCCCGGCGCTTAGGCGAGCAGCATGCTTACAGTGAGCTTAAAAGCGCTTATGAATACCTCATTTATTAAATACAATGATTTGTTAGATAGATTTATTTCTTTCGTTCATCAAAATAATCTTTTTACAGGGAAAGACAGGTTGCTTGTGGCAGTAAGCGGGGGGGTAGACTCTGTAGTATTGTGCCATTTATGTAAGCGTGCCGGGTATGATTTTGGAATCGCCCACTGTAATTTTCAATTGAGAGCAGAAGATAGCACGAGGGATGAAAAATTTGTACAGGCATTGGCCGGCGAACTGGGTGTTCCGTTTTATTTGGTACAGTTTGAGACCAAACAATATGCTGAAGAAAAGAAACAATCTACCCAGGAAGCGGCAAGAGAGCTGCGTTATAAGTGGTTTGAGAAAACAAGGGCAGAAGAAGGGTATGATTTTATTTTAACCGCCCATCATGCGGATGATAATATAGAAACGGTGCTGATGAATTTTTTCAGGGGTACCGGAATAACGGGCCTTACCGGTATAAAGCCAATAAATAGAAAAATAAGAAGACCTTTATTGTTTGCAAAACGTACTCAACTGGAAGCTTATTTAAAAGAGCATCAATTGCAGTTTGTGCAGGATGAAACCAACCTGCATGATGATTATACAAGAAATTATTTCAGGAATACTATTTTGCCGCAAATAAGCAACGTATATCCCGAAGTGCAGCAAAACCTGCTGAACAATATGGAACGGTTTAAAGATGTTGAAGCTCTCTACCGCAATGAAATAGAACACCACCAGAAGAAATTGCTGCAAAAAAAGGGAGCGGATTTTCTTATTCCGGTACTGTTACTGCAAAAAACGACTGCTTATCAAACTGTTTTGCTTGAAATGGTAAAGGCCTTTGGTTTTAAAGCCAGCCAACTTCCAGAGCTGATTGGTTTGCTCGAAAGCCAGCCGGGAAAATATATGCTTTCTTCAACACACCGGGTTTTAAAAGACCGGAAACACCTGGTTATTTCGGCTTTGAATGAAATTCCTTCTGCTGCCGTCATTATAGAAGGGGAGGGCAGGTATATATTTGCAGGCGGAATATTGAGTGTTAGAGTAACAAGTCAGGAAGATATTTTACGAAACGAAAATACAGCCAGTATCAATGCATCTCTTGTTGAATACCCGCTTATTTTAAGGCCATGGCGCACAGGCGATTATTTTTATCCTTTAGGGATGCAGAAAAAGAAAAAAGTATCCAGATTCCTAATAGATAAAAAATTATCACTTGCGGAAAAGGAAAGGATATGGGTGGTTGAAATGAATAAAAAGATCATCTGGGTGGTAGGGCACAGGATAGATGACAGGTTTAAGATCACAGGTAATACAACAGCGGTTCTGAGGCTGGAACTTTTATAAACGTTGCAGATATAAACGAGGCTGCCGGTCCTGGGCAGTCTCGATCGCTATGATAAGGCAATGTGATAGAACTTTACGTGGATGCTTACAAAGCTACATCTGATAAAACAAACTCCTGATCGGGCTCGGTTTTATATGCATCGAGGTAGGGAGAGTAGGTTTTTACTTTTACAGATTTTGATTTGGGATCAATGTCAAGGATACGCAGATAGCCGCTTCCTCCCATTTCTGATCCCTCCACTCCGCTTTGATAATTGGATAGTATTTGGTATACATTGTTGCCGTGAATACCCTTACTTACCAATAACCCCGTACCATCGTTGAGCACATGTCCGCTGAATACAAAGACAATATTAGGATGATGGCTTACTAATTTCTGCCAGATAGCTTCACCATTATTAACTGCATTTTCACCGGTATCTTTACCCAAACCGTAGGCCTCCGGAAGCCATTTATGATCCGGGGCTGCGCCCATTCTTAAATCATCGGAGTACATATAAGCATGTGTGACAATGATAACTTTATGCGAAGGGTGTTTTTTAATGACTGATGCGCCCCATTCTATGATCTTGTTTCTCGGCCCAAATTCCAGGCACAGTACCAGCCATTTTTGTTTATCAATATTGAACGTGTACCACACGTTATCCATTTTTCCTTTTTCGTATGCTCCGCCGAAATACGGGACTTTACTATATTTTGAATAAGGTAAATACTGATTGAACAGGTCTGTGTTCCTGATATCGGATCTGCCTTTTGCTCCTATATCGTGGTTGCCTGTTACAAATGCGTAGGGAACTTTACCATCAAGCCATTCGAATGCTCTTGCCGCTACATGCCATTGACTGTCGGCATTACTATTAGTTATATCTCCAAGCTGTATCAGAAAGTTGATACTGTCAGCCTTTGCTGCGGCCCAGGCAGTCTGCATCCTGAATATCCATGGGTACTTCTGGGAATAGTTTTGCGTATCCGGTAGCAGCACAAGCCGGAAAGGTTTATTCTGGGTGTTGCCACATATAGTTACAAAGCATGCAAGAGATAAAAAGAGCATTCGTAGTATCATAACCTGCTTATTTAATGCTGATGTTTTACCGGCACTTTATCCGTATATATTATGCAATCTGTTGCTCTAAGCTCATAGCCCGCAGGAATATCTTTTGTTACTATTTTTACTGTATGTTTCCTGTTGGGAAGCTGATACTTAAAAGCGATCTCCAGTTTGCGCGTTGTAAAGTTAGTAGGATATTTATAATGCCCAAGTTCTTTGCCATCCAGGAAAACAGTTGCTTCTAAAACTTTATCTGGCAGGTTATTATTTCTTTTGGTGGCCTTGCCCCGCATTGCAAACCCGGTACCTTCAAATTCAAAACTGTATTCATTTTTTAAGGCCTCATTCAAAATAGGTTGAGCTACCGGATACATGCCATCGAAACTTTTTTCAAAGCGCACGGGAACCGGCTTTTGTGCTTTTATTACAATCTCGTTTTGCTTTACAGTACCTCCATTTCTTTTTATCATCTCCAGTGCATGTTTATAGCCTGTTTCATAAACTTTGTTCAGGGACATAGTGGTGTATTGAAAATCCATATCCTCCACTTCTGAAAGCCCCAGCTTCCACTGTTTGGGTATCTTATCATATCCTAACATGGTGCCAAGAATACCTCCTGCTGTTGCAGGATTACAGTCTGAATCCTGCCCCGCACGGGTTGCAATTTCCATAGTTTTGCCAAAGTCTCCTTTACCATAAAGCAGTCCCAATAATACATAGGCCGAGTTGATGGTAGCATCAATATTGAATGCAGCAAAAACACCATCCGGACAACCAATATCATCGCTCCACTTTTTTTGCAGCTCAAACCAGGTTTGTTTCCAATCGCCGGGATATTTTTTATGCCAATTGATAACATCCTGCATACATTTATAAAAATTACTTTGAGCAGGGATTGTTTTTAACGCTTCACTGATTACGAAATTCATATCGTCTGATATGAAGGCAAGAGAATACATTGCGCCAACAAAAACGCCGCCATACCAGCCATCTCCATAATTCATGATATGACCAATTTTATCGCTGATAGCAGAAGCTGCGTTGGGCATACCCGGCGTCATCAACCCCGCAAAATCTGCCTCTATCTGATAATCTATATCATCGGCATGAGGATTATTAAGCCAGTGACCGGATTCTGGAGGCCTTATACCGTTCAGAATATTATACCGGGCTGCCTGGTTGGCATGCCACAGCTTGTATTCGGCATGAGCAAAAGCCTGTGCAAAAGAATCAACAGGAGCATCTAATCCCACTCTTTCCAGGATATCAACAAATGTGAGGTCCATGTATATATCGTCATAAAGACCGGGAGTTTCGGTCATTGTTTTTTTCAGATAGCCATCGTACCATACAATAGGCTGGTAATCCTGGATAAAAGTTCCGTTATACTTAAACTCCGTCGGCCCTCCATAAGTAACACCAATGGTCTGGCCGGCCCATCCGCCTTTTATTTTATCCTTTAGCGCATTGGCAGTGAGCGTAACCTGGCCGTAGGAAGGTTGTGCAGCTTTTTTTTGCCCGGTGGATTCTGAAACAGTGATAAAGCAAAACAGTAGTAAACAAAACAGCAATCGTATCATGATCATTAATTTATTATTTTGAAATATTTGTACTTATATTAAAGAGGGTTGCCTATCTGAAAATAGGCACGGGGGCCGGAGGTTCGGGAACCAGCCTGGTAGTAAGGAATAAGCGATACAGCGCTATTGTTGATGGTGAATGAAATACCGTTTTGAGTGGGATTGGGTTTAAGTCTCTGTAATATTTCTTTAACGCGTGTATCGTCCGGTTCCAAGCCTGCAAAGGGCTCTTCTGAGGGCTTTGCATTTATTTTCTGTGCCAAAGCCAGCGGACCATAAGAGAAAGCTACCCATTTGCTTCCTTTTTCGCCTTCCTGGAGCGCTACATTTAATTCAAAATTCAAATCTATTGTAATGACATCGCCTTTTTTCCAGGTGCCTTTTATTATGTGATATCCTTTATCGTTAAGCGTAGCACTAACAGCTTTACCATTATGTTTTACACTTTTTAAAGTACCGTTAGCCGGAATACGGAAAGCTACAGGGAAGGTTTTCGATTGTGCAATATTTAAGGTGATATTTGTTGTAGTGCCTGTTGGGTACGAACCTTTTATCATCAGCTGGCCTCCACCCAATGATACAGGTAAAGAAATTGTGGAGGGCGATAAAGAGTTAATGTATAACTGCTGATCTGTTGTTCCCACCAGGTAACGTGTAAACAGCTCCAAAGCGCGCGGGCCGCTGGATGCGCAGCAATGTATCACTGATTCGTAGGGTGGGGCTGCCTCATTAGGTTTTGTATAATAACACCAGTCAATACCATCTGTATATTGTCCTCCTAATAATTGATTGTATAAAGCTGTTTCGGCTTCTGTAAAAAATACTGCCTGGCTGGTATTTTCAAACAGCATCAGATTTAACTGTATCCATGTTACGGTGCAGCAATTTTCTACTACAATTTCGTAAGGGTTAAAAACATCGGTATGAGCGAAACATTCTTTATTGGCATTGTAAGATGCTTTCCGGGTCCAGGGGCCTCCGGTTGTTAATACATGCCGGTTCCTGATCTGGTTCCATCCGTTCATTACAGTTTGCAAATAACGCTTATTTCCAGTGCACTGATAAAGGCGGTAATAACCGAGCAGATTGGCCATTAACTGGTAGGCTTTACCATCTCCCGGCCTGGCTACGCTTTCATTTGCCAGCATGGCACCCATAAGATGGAGGTCAGGATTTTTTTCACTTGCGGATACTATGTATTCTGCAAAGTCGAGGTATTTCTTTTCTTTTGTGCGCTGGTACAGCATTACAATTGATTCTAATAGGGTAGAAGTAGACATGCCATGACGGGTGCCATTTTTTGTTATGTCTGCTTTACCCTCACCAAAAGTTGCTATCAGCAGATCACCCATTTTTCTGCAGGCATCCAATACTTTTTCGTTGGGATAATACTGATCGTAAACCAACAAGCCATAGAGATTATAACGGTGTGTCCATACATCCCAGCTTTTAGTATCGCCAGGAACATTGAAAAACTGCATTGCCGGCGCATAAGTGCCCATGTAGCCGTTTTTAAGCTGGGTGGCTATTAGCCGCTGAGCAGTTGTGCTTAGCTGCTTTTGTAATTTCTGATCTTTTGTGTTTTCACACGCCAATGTAGCGGCATGTATCCATTTACCCACATGCTCACCCTGCCATATATGTTCTCCCGGCCTCGACTCAAAACCCTGTAATAAGAATGGTGCTTTGGCTACATACCAGAGCCGTTTGTTGCGCCAGAGGTTGATACGCTCTCCTAAAAGCCCATTGGTTTGTGCAGTGGGTAGCGCTTTATATTGAATAGCCGAATGATCTACAGTTGCTTTCTTTGCTATTCTGGGGCCAGCTGAACTATCAGGCGAAAAACCAGGATTAGGAGCCAGCATTTTTGCATTGACTGATTTTCTCCATTGATGCAACATTGCTCTTAGCTCATTTGCTTTTTGGGGTTCCTGCTTAGCTATATCGTTTTGCTCTCCCATGTCATTTGCCAGGTTAAAAAGCTGCACTGTATTGTTTTCATAGTATTCTATCAGTTTATAATCGCCATAACGCACAGCTCCGCCGGGGCTTTGCATTCCATGATTACTGTAATGCGGAAAATGCCAGAATATAGCTTTCCTGTTAATGGCTTCCTTGCCTTTCAACAGCGGGGTAATGCTTACTCCATCCTTATGCTGTTCAGGTAACAACGGAAGGCCAAGCATATCTAATATGGTAGGGTAAAAATCTGTACTGATAATTGGCACGTGGGATTCTTTGCTGGCTTTCCCTTGTCCCGGCCATTTTATTATAGTTGGAACCCTGATGCCACCTTCATACAGCCAGCCTTTTCCGGCACGCAAGGGCAGGTTGGATGAGGCAAATGCGCCATCCAGTGCATTAGGCTTAATAACGCGGTAAGGATTACCTACGTTTGCGGCGGACATGCCTCCATTATCTGATGCAAAAATGATAATAGTGTTCTGATCTATTCCCAGCTCTTTAAGCTTGTTCATTACCCGCCCCATGCTTTCATCCATGCTTTCCACCATAGCGGCAAACTGGATATTATCCTGGAATTGTTTGATCTTAACCGTATGCTGAGGCAGCACACTATACCCGGCGTATTGCGGATCATTGAGCAGGTTATCTAACTGAGCCCTGGAAAGAGGTTGTGGATCATCCGGATTGCCTTCAAGGATGAAAGGTGCTCCGGCAGGCTTTTTCATCTGCGCCAGCTTCTTACGGTATTTCTCTACCAGGTCCGGCCGTCCCTGTATAGGATCGTGTACGGCAAAATGAGACAGGTACATAAAGAAAGGCTTGTCCTTATTTTTTTCTATATACTTCAAAGCCTCTGTTGTAATCCTGTCTGTTAAATATTCTCCTTTAGGTCCGTCCTGTAATCCGGGCATACCGTACGGAGAAAAATAAGTTTGGTTGGGCCAACCCTTGTTCCACTCCGAAAGGCGCTCTTCAAACCCATGCGCTAAAGGAGTTGAGGGGTCTTCGCCCAAATGCCATTTTCCAAAGATAGCCGTACGATACCCGTTTGCACGTAAGGTTTCTGCTAATGTAGAATCCTCGTAAGGTAATTGCTGTATGCTGCGTACATTCAGAAACCGCTGAAACGGAAAATCTTTTCTTCCGGGAAGCC
>DAOLFI010000922.1:0-1801 GCA_035326385.1 Niabella sp. | reverse complement strand
AGTTGAGGCAAATAAAGTCGGCTGACTGTTTCTGAATTTCAGGCAATAAAGCTTCCGTTAATTCATTGGCGCTCATTTCGGGCTGCAGGTCGTAAGTTGCCACTTTGGGAGAAGCTTTCAATATCCTGCTCTCACCTTCAAAAGGCAGCTCTCGGCCACCGCTGAAGAAGAAAGTTACGTGGGGGTATTTCTCCGTTTCCGCTATGCGTATTTGCTTCAGCCCATTGTCCGCAATTATTTCACCTAAGGTTTTGGTAAGATCTTCATTCCTGAAAATGGTATGAACTCCTGCAAACTTATGGTCGTATACTGTCATGGTAGTATAGTCAAGGCTCAGCTTTTTCATACCAAATGCTTCATTATCTGACTGTGTTAACACTTCTGTGATCTCGCGGCAACGATCGGTTCGGAAGTTGAACACCAGCACGTGATCCCCGTCTTTTATGGTAGCAACGGGCTTGCCATCAGCATCAACTATTACTGTAGGAAGGATAAACTCATCGGTAACGTTTTCTTCATAGCTTTTTTTAACTGCATCCACGGCACTAACAGCAGTAGCACCCACTCCGTTTACCAAAGCATCATAAGCCAGTTTTACACGCTCCCAGCGTTTATCGCGGTCCATTGCATAGTAGCGCCCGTCAACAGTGGCAATTTTACCAACTCCCGTAGTATCCATGTAACTTTGCAGGTCTTCTATAAAATTCAGACCGCTTTTTGGGTCTGTATCGCGCCCATCAGTAAAGGCATGAACATACACCTTCTTTAGCCCCCTTTCTTTACATATATCCAGCAGGGCCTTTACATGGTTAATGTGAGAGTGCACGCCACCATCGCTCACAAGCCCTATTAAATGCAGTGGTTTATCATTAGCAATAGCCGTATCAATAGTACGTACCAGCTCCGTGTTACCGGCGAGTTCTCCTGTTTTTACAGCAACATTGATTCTTTGCAGCTCCTGATACACAATGCGCCCCGCGCCTAAATTCAGGTGACCTACCTCCGAATTCCCCATCTGCCCCTCAGGTAACCCTACCAATTCACCAAAAGTGGTTAATGTAGTATGTGGATATTTACCATATAATGACCGGGTAAACGGCGTGTTCGCGTTCTGAATGGCATCAGCAGATGCAACTTTTCCTAATCCCCAGCCGTCCATTATAATTAAAATGGCTTTTTTTTGTGGTAATGACATTTTTTGAAATATTGATTATCAGTTAATTAATAAATTAGTTCGAGGTTTGACAGCCCTAAAGGTAAAGAATGATAGCATAACAAAAAAAGTGCAGTTTGGCATATTTTTAGGACTTTTGATGAAAAATAAAAACAATTAAAAATGAAAAAGTTTATTGCCGTTGTTTTTGTTGCCGCTTCCCTTTTTATTGCCTCCGCCCTGTATGCGCAAAGTATAGACGGTGTGGTAACTGGCATTAAAAATGGCAATGCCGGACAAATAACGGACAATGCCGGGGAGAGCTTTTCTCTCACTATAATGGATAAAAGCAATAATTACAGCAAAAGCGAAGCCCAGCAGGCCATTAAAGATTTTTTCAGCAAAAATCAGGTTAAGGGCTTTGAAGTAAAACATAAGGGCAATTCTCCCAAAGGCCAGTACGCTATAGGCACACTCTCTACATCAGGAGGTAATTTCCGGGTGAATATCTTTATGAAAAAAGAAGGCAGCAAGGAAGTGATTAAAGAATTACGCTTTCAGCTCATAGAATAAGCAAAATTTTTATACAGGTTAATGCCTCTCTTAACGGGAGGCTTTTTATTTTTACCTAAAATAATTATTATACCG
>DAOLFI010000084.1:0-8611 GCA_035326385.1 Niabella sp. | reverse complement strand
CACCGCCATACCAATAGTTAATACCAGACCGGCGATACCGGGAGCTGTTAGGGTAGCTCCCAAACCGGCCAATACACCTACGGTAAACAGCAGGTTTAATATCAGTGCGATATTGGCAACCCATCCTGCTGTATTATAGTAAATGATCATTAATGTGAAAATCACTATAAAGGAGATAACAAATGACCACATACCCCCTTTAAGCGCCGCGGCGCCCAGTGTAGGACCTACTGTTGTATCTGAAACAATTTTGGCGGGAGCCGGGAGTTTACCAATTTTTAGGATATTGGCAAGGTCGCTGGCTTCTTCCTGTGAAAAGCTGCCGGAAATACTGGAGCGGCCGCCTTCAATAGGCTCATTTACGTTAGGAGCCGAATATACGGTACCGTCTACAACAATAGCAATAGCACGGCCTACATTGGCCCTTGTCAGATCAGCCCATATTTTAGCACCAATCGGATTCATCTCAAGACTCACATTGGTTCTGCCTGTCTGATCAAAATCGTAACCGGCATTGGTAACTGATTCTCCTTCCAGTTTGGCTTTTTCGCGGCCAAAAGTTTTAATAGCATACAGTCCCACAGCCGGCGATTTCTTTTCAGGTATGCCAAACATCCATATCAGGTCGGCAGGGAACTGGGATTTTACAGTGGGTGATTCTAATATTTCCCTAATAGAAGCAGTATCTTTTAATAAAACCTGGCCAATTACTCCGTTATCAATTAACTGACCCCGTTGCGGATCTACTGAAAAGCCGATCCATCCATATAAATGCTTCTTGGCTTCTGCTTCCTGGTTCTTGGCAGCAGCATCGGCTTTAGGTGCTTCTTTGGCAGCCAACTGCTTTAACTGCTCCTGCAGGTTGCCGGTGTCTGCCTGGACAGTTGCCGATTTTGCAGAATCTGTGGCAGCCGCAACTACAGTAGTATCAGTATTAGCTGCGTCAATGGTATCTGTGGCATTTTTGCCGCCATTAGCAGCTGTAAACAGTTCATCAGCTTTCTGAACATTGGGCCATATTTCGCTGATATTATACACTTCCCAAAACTGAAGATTAGCACTGGCCTGCAGGTTTTTCCTAACCCGTTGCTTATCCTGAACGCCAGGCAGCTCTACCGAAATAATTTGTTTTTCAGCATCGGGGTTGATACTTGGCTGGGCAACGCCGAATTTATCAATACGGGTAGTGATCAGGCGGGCTGTGTTATCAAATGCCGATTTAGCCTGCGTGTTTAAGAAACTGATCACTTTGCTGTCGCTGTCAGTTGCTTTAATATCACTATTGCTGGCATTCGCAAACAGGGCAGCAAGGCGCCCATTGGGAACTAATTTTTTGTATTCTTCAACAAAAAGGGTTACAAAATTGGCATCACTATTACCTTTACGCGAATCGGCATTGGCAAGCGCTTTCTGAAAATTAGGATCTTTGGAGTTATTGGCCAGTGTTTTTAAAACACCGCTCATTTCCACTTCCATAATCACGTTCATACCTCCCTGAAGATCCAGACCCAGGTTCAGTTCTTCACCTTTAGCTTTCTGGTAGCTTATGGGGCCGGTAAAGCCATAAGTAACGGTTTCGTCTTTGGTACTGTCTTTTAAACGGCTCAGCCTTGCTTCATAAGCTTCATTCAGCCACTCCTGGTAAGCATCCTGGGAATCCTTATTAGCCGGATACTTGGCAGCTGCAGAAGGATAGGTTTTCTCTACATAGCTGTGAGCTTGTTTTTCTAATTTCTTTTCGTGATTACGAACAAACCAGGTAAAGGATAACTGGTATAAAGAATAAATGATAAGCAAAATCGTAAAAAAACGAACCAGACCTTTTAGTTGCATACAAGTTTAAAATTTATAAATTCACTCAGCCTGGTAAAGAAATCTGACATGATAATACATCAAAAAACCCTACATGGCCTTTTTTAAAGGCTGCAAAGATAGGGTGTTAGTGTGAAAACTTAACCGGTTAACCCATCGTAAAAATTCACAGGCCCGGCACATTTGGCAAATAGTGCCTCTAAATGACATTACTGTGTAAAAAAGCTGCTTAAGTTTTAAGATTTTAAACGTATCAACCATTACTTTTGCATGATTTTTAATTAAACAGAAAAAATAAAAAAAATGCAATTATCCTCTCTTTTAGAACGCTTTGCAGAGCCGGAAACGCTGAAAATGGCAAAACTGGGGCGCGAATTAAGGGCAAAAGGTGTTGACGTAATTGACCTGAGCCTTGGTGAACCAGATTTTGATACGCCCGATCATATTAAAGAGGCTGCTATAAAAGCTATTAATGATAACTGGAGCCATTATACGCCGGTTCCGGGTTTCCTTGACCTGCGCGAAGCGGTTTGCGCCAAACTAAAAAGGGATAATAACCTGGAGTATAAACCTGAGCAAATTGTTGTTTCTACAGGGGCTAAACAGAGTCTTGCCAACGTATTATTAGCTTTGGTAGATGAAAACGATGAAGTGGTCATCCCAACCCCTTACTGGGTGACCTACTCGGAGCTGGTAAAAATTGCCCGTGGCAAAGTGGTGGAAATAAGGACCGGTGTTGATAAGGGCTTTAAAGCAACTGCGGAAGAAGTGGAAGCTGCCATTACGCCCAACACCAAAGCTTTCTTATTTTCATCTCCGTGCAACCCTTCAGGCGCAGTTTATAACCGCGAAGAGCTGGCGGCGCTGGTGGAAGTATTTAAAAAGTATCCCGAGGTTACTATTATTTCAGACGAGATCTACGAATATATCAATTACGTGGGTGAACACGAAAGCATTGCCCAGTTTGAAGATATAAAAGACAGAGTAGTTATCGTGAACGGTTTGAGCAAGGGTTTTGCTATGACCGGATGGCGTATTGGTTATACCGCCTCAACCGTAGAAATAGCGAAAGGAATGGAAAAGTTACAGGGACAGTTTACCAGCGGTACCTGCTCTATTGCTCAAAAAGCGGGAGTAGCAGCGCTTACTGCTGATCTTAGGCCTACACAGGAGATGGCAGAAGAATTTACCCGCCGGAAGAAACGCGTGCTGGAACTGGTAAACGAAATACCCGGTGTTATATGTTCGGAGCCTGACGGAGCTTTTTATATTTTCCCTGATATGAGCTCTTATTATGGCAAAACAGATGGTGAAGTATTTATTAAGGATTCTGCTGATCTGTGCATGTATATATTGAATACAGCACATGTATCTTCCGTAATGGGCGCTGCTTTTGGTGAGCCTAATTGCGTAAGGTTTTCGTTTGCCAACAGCCTTCCTAATATTGAAAAAGGATGGGCAAGGGTTAAAGATGCTTTATCAAAACTGAAATAAACCAGGAATATCCTGTATTTTAAAAAAGGCTGTCGAAAACGACAGCCTTTTGTTTTTACAAATATAATTTCGGAATATTAAAAAAATATTATATAAATTTGAGGGACTTTTATTTGGCCCCGTCTCAAACTACCTCAATTCCAAACTAAACCATGAGCTGTTATAAAAAAATAGGAAAGGCAACGGTTACTGCTGTAATAGTAGCGCTGCTTTTTTCAGGAAGCTCTTCATTATTTGCACAGGCAGTAAAAAAATACCCGGTATTGCTAATGCCCGACAGCAAAGAAAAAGTGGATTCCATATTAAAAACAGCTGAAAGCCTGCGCCAGGATCCTCACAGGCAGATCTTATACACTGAAGCGTTCCGGCTGGTTAAAGAGCTGGACTATAAAAAAGCTGAAGCCGCCGTTTACGATGCTTACGGAGTATATAAGAGAGATATGTCGCAGTATGATGAGGCTATTAATTACCATAATATTGGGCTGGACCTGGCTTTAAGAAGGGGTGATGTAAAAATGCAGATTAGGTCGTACAATAACCTTGGCGTTGTACACAGGCGGATAGATGATTACAATACAGCTATAGAGTATTTGCATAAAGCTTTAACACTGTCAGAAAAAATAGGCGATGATTATAATATAACTATTGCACTTAACAGCATAGGAAATATTTATCTTTCAATTGAAGATTATGAAGCTGCCATACATTATTTTAAGAAGTGTATTCCAATAGCCATTAAGGCGGGTAACAGCCGCGGTATTGCTATCAATCTGCAGAATATAGGGGATTGTTTTGAAAGGATGATGAAAACAGACTCAGCAGAAAAATACTATCAAAATGCGCTTGTCTATAATATAGGCAGGGATGATGAAAAAGGTATTGCTATTTGCTACAACAGCCTGGGTAATATTTTTAAAAAGCAGGGGCAGGTTGATAAAGGTCTGAGCCTGTTAAAAAAAGCGCTTCATATAAATATCAAACTGGGAGACCAGCTTTTTGTAGCAGTAAGTTATAGCAATATTGGGGATGCTTATTTTCTGAAAAAGGATTATCAGTTAGCAAAGAAGTTTTTTGATACAAGTCTGCAGATCGCTAAAAATATAGGTTCTATAGCCGAAGTTAAGAATGCTTATGAGGGACTTACTAAAATTGCAGTAGCGGAAGAGGACTGGAAAAATGCGTATGTTTATAACAGCATCTTTAAAAGATTGTCTGACAGCATTTTTTTAAAAAGTAATATTACTTTAAGAAACCAGGAGAAGAAATATAATGAAGATAAAATAGCACTGCTTCAAACCAACGATCGAAATAAAAATATAATTGTTGCCGGAAGTCTGGTTCTTTTTCTGTTGCTGCTGGTATCAGGTATTCTGTATTACTTAAGGTACCGCCTTTTGGAAAGGAACCGTTCTCTTCAGCGGGAGCTGGAGATCAGGTCACAAATTGCCTCAGACCTGCATGATGATATGGGCTCATCATTGAGCAGTATTCATATTTTCAGTGAGCTGCTTCGAAAAAACGGGCATGACTCGCACGACCTTTTATCAAAGATTGAGGCCAATGCCAAGGACACCCTTGAAGCGCTGGACGACATTATATGGCTGGTAAAGCCCAGTAATGACAAGTTTAGCAATCTCAGTATGCATATCAGTGAGTTCTCTATTCCTTTGTTCGAATCAAAGAACATTAATTTTGAGATTGATTTTCCTGAATGTATAGCCGAAGTGCCGTTGCCTATGGAAACCCGAAGGAATATCTTTCTTATTATTAAAGAATCGGTAAATAACCTTGTAAAATACGCTGAATGTACGGAAGCTTCCATTAGAGCTACCTATAATGAAGGTTACCTGCGTTTTGTGATTAAGGACAATGGCAAAGGGTTTGATCCCTCAAAGCCTACTAACAGAAATGGTGTTAAGAACTTAAAAGCAAGGGCCAAGCAGATCAATGCCGACCTGCAAATTTATTCAGTCCCCGGCTGGGGAACCCAGATAACACTGATAGTGAGAGACAAGGAACTAACGATGCTGCATGCAGTTTAAAATGCTTACCCGGCAAAAATTATATCGGGATTGATTCTTTTCAGGTGATCAAGGAACTCTTTTTGAAGGCTGGGTGAGATGATAACACAATCGTGCTCATTATACTCAATAATGAGCCTGTTTACCGAAAAGCCCGGTCCGCTAAGCAGGTTTTTTCTTTTACGGGTCACTTTTTTAATACTGTTAATTTTCAGTGATTCATTAAAAATAAAGCCGCTTTTGATGGTCAGGGTATTTTTGTAAATAGTATAATAGGTATGGTTGAATATATAGATGATTACAGCCGATACAACAATAGTAACTGTAAATAAAGCAATGCTCTTTTCCATTAAGGCGATAATGAGAACAAGGATTAAGGCTATTGCGAATAACAGCTTGATGATGGGACTGGCTTTTGTTTTATACACGATCATCATGGGCTTTCATATATTACCCCTAAGTTACATTAAAACAGATACATTTCTATTTTACTGACTGTTTTTTAATTTTATCTAATATGTTTTTTTTGAACCCTATGGAACTGGGCCTTTCTAAATCTTCATCAAGTATAGTTCCATTATTATCCATAAGTATATACCTTGGAATACTCGTTATTTGAAGTAAATGTTTTAAGCCAGAAGATTGATCGTTTAATAATCGAAATTGGTTGGCATTGTCATTTTTAAATTCCAGTTTTGTTTTTTCAATCCATTCTGTCTTTTGATCTAAATCGTCGGTACTAATGCCAATAAACTTTACCGGCAAATTTTTCATTTCATTTTGTGCCTTCTCTAAAGCAGGAAACTCTTTAATACATGGAATACACCAGCTCGCCCAGAAATCAATTACAATCAGCTTATACTTTTTGTCAATTAATACTTCAGAAAGATCATATTCTTTTCCATTGATATCTTCAATTTTCTCATTCAGTTTTCTTATGTTTTTAGTTTCATGATTGGCCAATGCGTCATTCTCAAATACATATGAAAACTTTCCTTTTTCAAAGCTATTCAGATCTGTTTTTGCTTTCGAATAATCCGTTATGGTTTCCAGAAGAATTTTGGAAAGGGTAATTAAGGAATCTTTTAGGGGAGATTTATCTTTATTTGATAAGAGCAACTTATTAATTTGTAAAATGGATATATCCTGTTTCCCATGAAAGTCATAGAAGAACGTAGCGATCAACTTCTCATACATCCACTTCTTATAATATGGGAAAGTTTGTATATGGTCATCCACTTTTGTAAAATACTCCCATGGATTATTTAAGTTTGCTCCATTTTTTAGAGCAGATACTCTTGCAATACCATTCATGATCGTAATTAGATTGGGGGAATTAATACTAAATAAGTCATCTCCGTTTATCGCCGCTAAGCCAATACTGTCTAATATTGATAGATCGGCTTTATTTAGTTTGTTAACTTCTATCAGATTATAGATCTCAAAATATTTTTGCTGCAAATTCTTGAGTTTTAAAACCTCCCTTGCTTTCATTGAGATCGCAGCATTTTGTATGCGCAGGTCATTTTTAATATACTTACCTGAAACTTCATTTAGAAGGTTTTTGAATCCTTTTCTGAAAGGATTTGACTTAATGGCTGCCGATGCAAACCATTGTCCATATTCTGGTATCTCAATGTAGTTATCTGTAAAATCAGCAAGGTTAGTCCCGTAAGTCACCTTTTTATTTTCATCAAAATGAATACTATCTCCAGGTAAAAGAATTAATGAATAAGCAACCGGAGGATTATAGACATAAAAAAATTCTGTTGGCTCCTCTATATTAATTTTAAAAGACACATTAGAATCTTTTTGATAATTATTTTGTATGCTAACGTGAGTAGGAGGAATCTTACTTAAATAGTTAAGCCTAAATTGCGAGTTAACTTTCAATTTTGCAGACAAAACTGTCAGCGGTATTTGTTCATTACTTTTAATCTGGCTTTGACATGAGGAATATATCGTGATAAAAAGAATAAAAGATATAATCCTCATATATTGTATTTTAAATTATTATATATCTTGCTTTATATAAAGGTATAGGATTTGGATTTATCGGTTAGTACGGTTTATCACTCTTTATACTATTATTAACACCAAAAAATATCACGCGCAGGTTAAATATCCGCCCCGTATAGTATTTCTCTCACATTGCTGACATAATGCCCGCCAAATAATACAGCATGTACCAGTAGCGGATAGAGTTGTGTATAGCTGAGGCGCTGCTCCCAGCCATTTTGAAGCGGATATATTTCATTATAACCCGCATAAAACTCCGGTGAAAATCCACCAAATAATCGCGTCATGCCTATATCCATTTCCCTGTGTCCATAATATACAGCGGGGTCAAAAATGCTGGTAAGTCCGTTTGGAGTGGTGAAATAATTGCCGCCCCACAGATCACCATGCAACAGCGCGGGCTTTTCATCCGGGAGAACCTTATCCAGCGAAGCACAAAAGCTTTCGGCAGCTTTTATATCTTTTGCAGAAAATATTTTTGTATCGGCCAACATTTTTACCAGTGGCAATATCCTGTGGTTAATATAAAAATCAGTCCAGCTTTTGCAGGGAGTATTTACCTGCATAAGACTGCCTATATAATTGTCTTCTTTCAGTCCGAAATGATCCGCTGTAGCCTGGTGCAATCTTGCAATACTTTTCCCAAATTGATATTGTGCGCTTGCGTTGCTTGCTCCTTTATCCAGCCATTCAAGCAGCAGGTATTGAATGGTTTTGCAAATTCCGTTTGCTATTACCTGTGGTATGGCCAGATCCGAATGCTGCCTTAGCACGGCGAGGCCGTTAGCTTCCTTTTCAAACATACCGGGAAAGCGATCGGCACTGTTGGTTTTCAGGAAATATTTTTTGTCGTCTGCATAAATACACCAGGCATTGTTTATATCGCCGCCATGCACGCTTTCTGTCTGTTGCACCGGTATATCCAGCTGGTTAAAAATTGCTTGTAGGTTCATTCTTGCCGTTTTTACCGGATCAAACCTGCTGTTTACCGTTTTTTGTAATTATTTATGAAAATATGCAGGCGGTTCCGCTATTTTTAAAGGTTACTATATGCAAAGATGTGTATTAAAATAGCGTATCAATAGCAAAATAGGTAATATATTTATGATCATATAAGGTTGAACAGAATGGAGCATGCAGACATACAAGGTTATGTTTTAAAATATAAGCTGGGCGATGGCGGAATGGCCGAGGTTTGGTATGCAGAAAATCAGCTGCAACAACCTGCTGCCATTAAAATTTTGCTGAAGAAATGGTGCGATGAG
>DAOLFI010000921.1:0-1810 GCA_035326385.1 Niabella sp. | reverse complement strand
TTTCTTATTGAAATACTCGATTGTGAAGGCGATTTTACTTTTGATGATCTCAACATCAGCGCCCACATTCATTTGCCGGGTTGTTTCCCACCTTAAGTCGGGGTTTCCAAATTGAGCTGCGGGGGCAAAGCCAGCATATTCTGTTGTGCCGAAATTGTAATTAGCGCTTCCAAGCCTCGTTATCGATCCTAGTTCGGGAATAGACTGGTTACCGGTTAAGCCATAGCTGGCTCTTAATTTAAGCTCATTTAAAAAGCCTGCCTGCTGCATAAACCCTTCCCTTTTCACATTCCAGGCAACTGCTGCTGATGGGAACATTGCCCATTTTTTTGATGTTGCAAAAACACTGCTTCCGTCTTGCCGCGCAGTTAATGTGAGGATATATTTATTGCGCAGATCATAATGGATACGGGTGTAGGCCGAAATAAGCTGCCTGGTAGATTTGGAAGAGGTGGTTGCAGAGCGGTTTAACCCAAGTCCTAAATTATCGGTTGTAAAATCATCGAAAGGAAAATCGTTCACGACGGCTCCCCGTCTTTTTGAAATATCTCTCTGAAACGTACCGCCAAGGGTGACGTTTATTCTGCCTGCATTTCCCAGCCCGTTGTTATACTGTAAATATGGCTCTAAAAGAAAATTTATATTGTTGAAGGCCGTAACCGACGCAAGCCCGTTACTCAAATATCCTCTCCAGGTGGTTTTTTTGGAATATTGTTCTTTGTCGCTATTTCTCATTGTAACACCAACCCTGGTGAAGAAGGTTAACGATTTCACGATATTCGCCTTTAACAGCGTATTCACCAGCACATCGGTATTCGTTGTAAGGTCTTTCCGGTCTGCCAGCTCTATCAAAGGATTATTAAACTGTATGCGCTCCACATCGTCCATAAAGTCTTCAAATTCTGCGGCGCGCATAATAGGTGCGGCGCGTAATGCCTGGAACATGCCATCGGCGGCATTAATATTTCCCGAACCTGTAGATCTGCGGTTATTGTCCGAACGGGTTATGCTTATATTAGTTTGTGCATTCAATCCAGGCAATATCCTTGTCTGTAAATTCAATCTGACACTGCCCCGTTTAAACCCGGTATACTTAACAACACCGTCCTCGCTAATATAATTTGCACTTAGCATATAAGTGGTACCGGCTCTTCCTCCCGAAAAATTGACTTGCGCATTATGATTGATGGCATTTCTCGTAATTACATCCACCCAGTTTACATGAAGCGGCCCTGCATCCTCCGGCTTAGGCCTGTATTCAGACTCCCCGTTAAAAGGGAGATTAGTGTTGCCTTGTGAAGCAGCGAATTGATTTTGCAATAGCGCATAGTCTGCCAGGTTCAGCATACGTGGAACATTGAAAATAGAACTAAGGCTTGCTCTATAGCTGACATCTACTTTACCAGTGCCTTCTTTACCCTGCCTGGTAGTTATAATCACCACGCCATTGGCACCTCTCGAACCGTAAATAGCTGTGGCAGACGCATCTTTTAAAATCTGTATATTAATAATGTCATCGGGGTTAATGCCTGATAAAAAATTACTGTTCTGAGTACGGTCCGTACCACTGGCCTCGCCTCCGGGCGGCAGCGGGTACCCGTCTACAACATACAATGGCTCATTGTTTCCGCTTATCGAATTGCTCCCACGTATTCTTATACTAACGTTACCACCCGGTTCGGCACTGGTATTGGTAACCATTACACCGGCTGCCTGGCCCTGTAGTTTTAAATCTAAAGTTGCGGCGGGGGTTCTTTCAAGCACTTCCGAATCAATAGTTGAAACAGAACCGGCAAAAGATCGCTTTGAC
>DAOLFI010000920.1:0-1811 GCA_035326385.1 Niabella sp. | reverse complement strand
GTATTATAAAAGCTTTTTGTGCCGAAAAAATATTGGCTAACCGCTTTATTAACCTTAACAATACCTTATTGGGCATTAATAAAAGGATGGCTGCCCGCAGAGATTTAGCATCGCCATTAACGGAGTTGTTAGGGGTTATTGTACTGTGTATTATTATATATTTTGGCGCCAACCTGATTGCTCAAAAGTCGCTCGATGCCGGAGACCTGCTGGCCTTCATTGCCATGTTTGCCATGATGATCAACCCGGCAAAAGCGTTGTCTTCTTCTTTTTTCAATGTACAGACAGGCTCTGCTGCTATTGAGCGGATTGAGGAGCTGCTGACCACTCCTGTAAAAGTTGAAGATGACGGCACTCAAAAGCTGGAGGAGTTCCAGGAGGGTATTGAATTTAAAAATGTTTCTTTTTCTTATAACAGTACGCCCATCCTTAAAAACATTAACCTTATCATTCCTAAAGGCAAATCCGTTGCCCTGGTGGGCAGCAGTGGTGCAGGCAAAAGCACACTGGCCGACCTGGTGCCCCGTTTTCACGATGTAACAGACGGTGAAATACTGGTTGACGGTGTGAATATTAAAGATTACAGCCTTCAAAGCGTAAGAGAAAAAATCGGCATTGTAAGCCAGGAGCCCATTTTGTTCAATGATACCATTGGTAATAATATCACTTTAGCCGATCCTGAAGCGTCGCCGGAAGAAATTGAAAAAGCCGCAAAAGTGGCTAATGCTTTCAGATTTATTGATGGCAAACCCGAAAAGTTTGATACCAATATCGGCGACAGGGGCGCAAAGCTAAGTGGAGGAGAAAAACAGCGGCTTACCATAGCCCGTGCTGTATTAAAGAATCCGCCGATCCTTATCCTGGATGAAGCTACCTCCTCCTTAGACACAGAAAGCGAAAGGCTGGTACAGGATGCCATTAACAATATGATGCAGAACCGCACCTCGCTGGTCATTGCGCATCGCCTCAGTACCGTTCGTAATGCCGATGAGATCATTGTGCTGAACAAGGGGGAAATAGCTGAACGTGGTAAACATCATGAGCTGATGCAGCTTGAAAACGGTATTTACCGCAAGCTGGTGGATATGCAGGAGATGGTTTAGTATAGTGAACAGGGAGTAGGGAGAAGGAAGTAGCGAGTAGGACGTTCAGCATTTATTATTTAAAATTTTACATTTCATATTCATCATTCTTACCTCCCCACCTAAAGCTCTTGATATCAAAGCCCGCAAGATCAAGCACCCGGTCTGTAACAGTGGCGGCAAGCTCCTCTATGGTTTTGGGCACACTGTAAAATGAAGGCGTAGCCGGGCAAATAATACCCCCTGCCAGCGTTACTGCTTCCATATTCCGGATCTGGATAAGGTTATAAGGCGTTTCTCTTACCACACAGATCAGCCTGCGGCGTTCTTTTAGAATTACATCCGCAGCTCTTGTAATTAAATCATTGGATATCCCACCGGCGATACGCCCAAGTGTTCCCATAGAGCAGGGAGCAATGATCATAGTATCATATTGCCCGCTACCTGATGCAAAAGGTGCCGAAAAGTCGTTTTTGTGATAGTATTGAACTCCTTCTCTTTTAATGAAAGGCGTTTGCATTTCTACTTTCCAAACTTCCATTGCATTATCGGTAGCCACTACGGATAATGCTTCCCACTGATCTTTTAACTGTAAAAGCTTATTAATCATTTGGGCCGGATAAACAGAGCCGCTGGCCCCGGTAATAGCAATCAAAACGCGTTTTCCCATATTAAATTTTTTTAGCTTTCCACTACCCCGCCTGTAACCGTGTATTTCATAGCATCACC
>DAOLFI010000919.1:0-1815 GCA_035326385.1 Niabella sp. | reverse complement strand
AAAGGAATTGAAAGTCCTGATTGGAATCTGATTAAAAATAAGCTGAACCGATTTGGAAGATTAGGAGATGAAATTTATTTGCAAGCCAAAGCGTATAATTATTTCAATAAGTGTAAAGATAACGAGCCTTGTAATGAAATGTTGATATCAATGGTTGAGTATTTGGACAAATATATTCAAAATGAAAGTTCAAACCATCTGAATATGTTTGCCTGGCGGGTGTTTGAGATCAGTTCAGACAAATTCTATTTGGAAAAGGCTTTGGGATGGTCAAAAAAAGCTCTTGAATTGGAAGCCACGCAACCATCTGGTGAAAATACAGATACCTATGCTAATCTTCTTTATAAATTGGGACGCATTGATGAGGCGATAAAATGGGAGCAAAAGGCTTATCAAATTAACCCAAAGCCACTTTATGAAGAAACCATCAAAAAAATGAAGGCAGGCCAGAAAACCTGGCCGGATAACTGATAAGTAGCATAGAATTAGAAATACTGTTTTTACGAGTCACTGTTCGGCTTTTTATAACGGCAAAGCAAAAATATGCGACCGAAGATGCCCGTAATTGATAGAGATATACTGAAATGCCACTTTATCGGTTTGAGATACTATGAATCTACATAAGGCAAAACGGGGCCCTTGGCTAATACATCACCTAATAAAAGAAGAGCAATGAATACAAAGAAATCATTACTGTTTTTATGCCTTGAAGAAAAATTGCAGGAAGACGTAAAGTCAGGAAATGGCTTTTTAATAAATTGCCGATACGCTTTTTATAGCTGGCTGGTTATGGCTTGGCTTTGCTCGTGCCACACCCCGCGGAAAGCAATAATGTTAAACAGCGAAAAGAATGAATTATTCAGTGTTACTGTATATGTGAGAAATAATAATCCTCTCTTCACGCCCAATCCTTTTTTATTTCGTATAGCTCAACTGTATGAAGTAGTAAATACAATAGACGATTCAAACAGCCCGGTAATTAAAGTAGTGTATAAAAACATGAGCCAAAATGAATACGAACAGCTATGCCGTAGATTGAACAATTGCACCGCAGTATTAGCAATACAAAAAAGCGATTGATACAAGTTTTCTCATGTACCCGGTGTTGTGTCTACCTCTTACCGGTTTTTATAATTCATAGTAATTAGGTTCTTTGGCTATTGCTTTGCTGCCTCTATATAATCGCCTATTGAACTGCGATTAGAAACAAGGCTAATAACCTTAACGAACATCGCTTTAGTCTGATAAATACAAAAATCAATTTTAAAAATGCTATTCAGATTTCTTTCCTTCACCTTTCTTTTACTCAGCTCTGGGTTTGTTGTGTCTGCGCAGGTTTTGCCGCTGGACCCGCAGGTAAAGACCGGCAAGCTCGCCAACGGCTTTACTTACTATATCCGACATAACAGCGAACCAAAGGACCGCGTTACATTATACCTGGCTAACAAAGTAGGTTCTGTACTGGAAGACGAAGATCAGCGCGGTCTGGCGCATTTTATGGAGCACATGAATTTTAACGGAACCAAACATTATCCTAAGAATCAGTTGATCGACTATCTTGAAAAAGCAGGCGTTCGCTTTGGAGCGGACATTAACGCCTATACAGGTTTTGATGAAACGGTTTACCAATTGCCGCTGCCCAGCGATGATTCTTCGGTGCTGCAACAGGGCCTGCAGATTCTGCGCGATTGGGCGGCAGACGCTACGCTGGATGATGAGGAAATAGAAAAAGAGCGGGGCGTGATCATGGAAGAAAAGCGGATGCGTTCAGGAGCGGCGCAGCGCCTGATGGACCAGTATTTTCCCATACAGACG
>DAOLFI010000083.1:0-8657 GCA_035326385.1 Niabella sp. | reverse complement strand
CCAAAGGGAATGGCAGATGGTATAGAAAGCGCGCATCTTACACCCGGTGCAGGCTCCCCGTTCCATGAACTGGTAACCCTGGCAGTTACTATATGCCCGTCGTACTCAGGTACAAGATTACCGGCATCGGGGTTCATATTAAAATTACCTGGGCCATATACCAAAAGCAAATTTTCAATTTCAGTGGCACTGTAGGAACTATTGTTTAGGAAGCTGGCCAGGTCTTCATAGGGTGCAACACCAGTTGCCGGGGAATAGCTAACAGACACAGAACCTTTAATAATTGCAGAGGTATTATTGCCGGCAATACTGATATTTATCCTTTCGCGGGGTGAGTAAACAGTTTTATCGGTAATAAGCTGTAACCTTTGGGTTATGTTGTTTCCGGGTTTGAAAAGTAAACGTTCTGCAACTGTTTGATTGTTGTTATCTGTCAGTATCAGATAACTGAGCCCGTTTTCAAGCCCTGACTTTTCTATATCAATACTTTGCTGACCTGAATGAATCCCGAAGCTGCCTGAAATTTTTAAACCGCTTGCTGATTTAACTAAAAGCGAAGCTTTGCCGGCTGCAATGTGAGTGGATGTTATATGTATCCTGTATTTACCTGCATCTTCAGTTACCGACAAGTGGTAACCCTCATTTTTAACTGCAGGAAGTGCCTGAGCAATGCTGCCTGTTCCCGGGTATTTTATGATACTCTCATATTGCCTGCCTGTTTTGGGCGTAAAAGTGAACTGTCCAAGGCCAAGCCTGCCTGTTAAAAAGCTGGCAACTGTATCTTTTTTATTTTCGATAATATATCCGCTAACGTTTTCAAGAGGCTTGTTGGTGCCGGTTTCTGTAACCTGCACACCCATTTTTGCCGGCACATTGTATAGTATGGTACCGCTTTCAGGAAAGAAATTAACAGTAGTTGCTCCATTTGACAAAGAATCTGTGGGAGAACTGTTCCTGATAGTATTGATGACCGTTATTTTTTTGTAGAAGAAATATCCGGAACCGGCATTTTTGAGTTTTGTACTATATGCTGTAAGTGTGTACACTCCCGTAGAAAGATTTAAAGGTAAATAGAAGCTTCCGTCACCACTACCGTTGGTAAGGTCCGTTTTTGCCTGTGCAACCACATTGCCTGTATTATTTAATAACTCAACATATAGTATCCTGCTACTGTTGAAATTGGTAGTAAAAGTGTCGGTTTCGGTTTTCAAAAAAGCTTTAAACCATACTATTTCACCAGCGAGGTAGGAGGGCTTATCGGTATGTACAGATACACTTTCTTCTTTAACCAGCTGAAATGATGAAGTTATTTGCGCCCTGCTTTCCGTACCTATCACTACAAGTATGTATAAAACTATACTACTTAACCAACGTTTTATGTATATCCTTTTACTCAACATGCTGTTTCAATGATTTTTTGTTTACCAATAAGCAGGCTGCTGAAGATTGCCCCCTCTTTCCCTGCAGTCTACACATGCGGGCGTTGAGGACTGATAATCGACAATAGGTGTGCCCATTCTTATCTCTTCCTGTATAGGAATGTAAGCACCGTTAGCTATAAAATAGTCTATACTGTCAGGTGTTACTATCTTGGTTTCACACAACTGCCGGAAACTCCATCCTGCAGGACGGCTGATGAATAAGCGCTTTTGGGTAACTGTACTCGCTGATATATACCCTATTACTATTTCGTCCGGATCAGTAACACATTTAATATTTCCCCTTATTTCAGAAGGTTGTGCATCAAAAATACTTCCTAAAGATTCTGTATTTTTTTTCATCAGACTGAAAAATTCATAGGCGTCTTTATCCATAGCATATTGTTTTAAAAGGATGCTATATCTGACAGATAAACGCTCATCGCCATTTCGTATTATGTTCAGCGGTTGTTCAAAAATAATATCGTTGGTGAGTTTTGCAGAGCTTCCAAAGAGTATTGTGCTTGATTTGTTATATTTCCAGCATCTGTATACTTCTTCTTCAGGCTTTCTGTCCCTGATAAACTTTGGAGGGGCATTTTTATCATAGATAATCATAGAATAAAAAGCGCTGTTGATTTCCCAGGTTTCTTCATAGCTCCATTTATAGTAGCGGGTATTATTTGCCGGATCGTGTGTATTTACGTATAGCTGCATGTTACCATCCTGAAGTTTATAGCTAATGCTATCAATTTCCGGAGTTGCTTTTACTTTAATATAGTTGGACAGATATTCCTTTCCGTCTCTTGTTTTGATTCTTAGCCTGTATTCATTATTTGCAGATAAAGCCAGGTTGTTACTTTGGTAAGTGCCGATGCTGGTCATAGTTAATGCCCTGCTCGAATTGTCATTCCCTTCAACGGTTACAATAGCATTGGGTTCTCCCTGTAAATCACCTATATTCCCATTTATATCATAGGTTCTTGTAATTCTTATGGCAGTAGGTTCATTACCTGCATTTAAAACGCCTTCCACAACCAGGAAATTAGTTGTAGTTGATGGAATTTCGGGTAGATATATGTCCTTACATCCGGCGAAAAAAGCCGGTAACAGAAATATCCAGATTATGTTAAATATTTTTGGCATTTTAAAAACGGATATTGTAATTGATAAAAGGTATGGCGCTTCCGAAAATAGATAGCTGATACCCGTTGACACGTCCATTTTCAGAGACAAAATATACTGAATAGGGATTTCGCCTGCCCAACAGATTATATACACCAATGGTCCATGAATTATGTGTTTTTTGATGCACCTTATGGTTGCCATCTATATTCATTGCAAAATCGGTGCGGTAATAATCGGGGATACGGTATTGATTTCTGTCGGAATACAAAACACGTTCCGCACCATCATAATAAAACTTGCCTATCGGATAGGTTATGGGCCGTCCGGTGCTGTAAGTTGAATTTAAGGAAAGACTAAAGCGATGGTTTATACGAAAATTTCCTGCAAGGACAAAATCATGTGGTTTATCGTAGTTGGCAGGATAAAAGTCCCCATCATTTACCATGCTGCCCAAACCTGCTTCGGCTGATCTTAACAAAATACGGGAATAAGTATAGCCTACCCATCCGTTAAGCTTACCTACAGGCTTTTTAATTAACAGCTCAATACCATAAGCCTTACCTTTTGTTCTTATAACATCCGTTTCAATATTATGATTCATGAGCAAATTAGCACCCGGCTTATAATCAAGATAGTCTTTGATATTTTTATAATAAGCTTCTACAGATGTTTCAATAGTATTGGAACGGAAATTTTTATAGAAACCCAGAGATAACTGGTCGCCTTGCTGCGGCCTTATATTGGGATCGCTTAGTTTCCATATATCAGTAGGTGAGATGGCTGTTGTATTAGACAGCAGGTGTATGTATTGCCTTTGTGTATTGTATCCTGCTTTTACTGAAAAATCAGGTGTAAAGGCGTATCGCAATGTAAACCTTATTTCGGGCCCATGGTAATTATTAATAAATTTTCCTTTAGCATAATGTATGGTACTTTGCCTGGTATCATCAGTAAGGGGCTGTCCCTGGGCATAATAGCTAACAGATTGAGGTCCCAGGAAGGAGTAGAACGAATAACGTAAACCGGTTGTAAAAGACAGTTTATTGGTAGGGGTAAAGCGGTGGGAAAGGTATAAGGCATTTTCCAGCGCTCTTTCAGTATTAATGGTATCGGGTCTTACGAGCGAATTAGAGTTTAGCGGTTCAAAGGTGCCGGGCTGCAGCTTATACGCTACGGTATTCAATCCAAAATCAAAACCGTGCCTTTGGCTATGGTAATACACAAAATTGATCTTCCCGAAATACTGCCTGATATCAAAGAATAATTTGAAAGCATTTACATAGTTCTCTCCGCTCTTGATATCATATTTATAATAATCGTAACCGCCTATTATTTCGCCCTGTAACCTTCTTGAAAAACGATGTTGCCATTTTAAAGAAAAGTTACGGTTAGCATAGCCATAAGTAGTATCCTCGTTCAGTTTAAACTGATCACGGCTGTAGTACCCGTTGAGGTAGATATTGTTGTTACTGTCTATGTTGTGGGTAATGCCCAGATTGAGGTCCTGGAATGAAGCCCTGCTTTTGTCATAATCATCCGGCAACAGGTCGATGAGCCAGTTGGCATAAGTAGTACGGCCTCCGAAAATGAAAGAAGTTTTGTCTTTTACAATAGGTCCTTCGAGCTGTAACCGGCTGGTGACAAGTCCTATACCGGCCGAACCGGATATTTTCTTTTTATTTCCTTCTCTGCTGTTGATATCTAAAACTGATGAAAGCCTTCCGCCGTATTTTGCCGGAACAGAGCTTTTATATAGTTCCACGTCTTTCACAATCTCAGGATTGAAAGCCGAGAACATCCCAAAAAAATGTGAAGGATTATAAATAGTATTTTCGTTAAAAAGTATAAGGTTCTGATCAGCTGATCCCCCTCTCACATTGAAGCCTGTACTGGCTTCACCTACTGTTTTTACACCCGGTAGCGTAGTTATCACCCGCAAAATATCCGTTTCACCAAAAACAGTGGGCACTCTTTTAATTTCATCAATAGATAAACGAGAAACTCCCATCTGGATATTCCTTACATTTCTTGTACGTGCAGATGATACTACTACTTCTTTAAGTGTTGGTATCTGTTCCTGTAAGTCTATGTCCATCCTGCCGTCAGCATAAACCTGCAGGGTTAAATGGGTTTCTCTTATACCAAAGCCAATGATATGAAGCTCATGTTTACCTGGCGGAATATTGATTGAGTAGTTCCCGTAAGTATCTGAGATGGCAGAATAAGAATCATCTATCAGGATTGAAACATTCGGAAACGGTTCACCGGTACGTACACTCCTTATTACCCCGCTCAAAAGTACGGAAGGTTTAAACGGGGCATTTTTATTACCAATTTCATGTATTTTGTTTTCGGCAATAGCTTTCCGGCTTTTACCATCAAAACCATAGTCTGCAATATCCGCAGTTGCTCCTGTAATATCTGTTTTAGTATAAAAACCGGCCGGTAAAGCTGTAAGCATAGTTACTCTGCTGGTAATATATACTTTTTTATCAGCGGCATCTATACCTGATTTTAGCAGGGTAGGCTGAAGCGCTTTGCTTAACGCCACGTCAAGCGGCTCTTTTTCTATAAGTATATCTATATATAAAGAATCGAGCTGGGCGGTATCGTAATAAAAGTAGAAGCCAGTTTGTTTTTCCAGATCTTTAAAAAAATCTTCGGCTCCTGTTTTTTCGTACCTGCCCGAAACAGCCGGCAGATTTTGGGCACTGCAAAAGTTCTGGCAGGATATTGCCAAAAGTACAGATAAGAAAAGGTTGAGTGCTGCTCGCATTTATGGTTGCTGGTTGTAAATGTGAATGCCTGTTGTTATAAAAGCTTCGGGATCGTCTTTAAACCTCAAATTCCGAGACCTTAGCGCTTTTGCAACCAACTGCTTTTTTTCTCTAATTGTTTTATAAAATGTTCTCCGGGAAGTGATGGGATAGAATACGTTATCTTTCAATATATAAAATTTGTCTGTAACAAGGAACTCACGTTCAAGGCTCATACCTACTATAGATTCCTTTATTATTTTCTGCCTTTTACAGAGCAATGTAAGGGCGCCCTGCTCCAGTACCTGGTAAAATCCTTTTGGAATAATATTATTGTCAATTCTTATAAAAGTAAGATCCCGGAATGTAAATGCTGATACCCTGTCACTGAACAGGATATAGGGTAGGTTATCATCACCGCGTACAATGAGCTCATCTGTATTGAGATCGTACATTAACCGTAGGTTTTTATAGGCTACCCCATCATAAACAGCTGTTCCTGTTTCCTTTTGTATATCGTTGAAAAATGCAGTACCCTTAATGCTGGAGGAGTAGCCGCTAAAAAGCCGGCCATTATATACAGGTAAATCCCGGTCAAATGTTTTGTAGAATACCTCCGGCAAATAAGAGAGAGACTCAACAGAAAAATCAGTTTGTTGGGTAAATGCTTTGCTAAAAAAAAACAGGAATGCCCAAAGGGTTGCCGGATATTTAATTTTGAAACGCACCGTCATGGTTTGATAAAGATAACAAACGGAATCATTTGCTCAAAAAAAGCTTTAATATTTTTTTAATAGCTCAGGCTTATTTCAATTGTTGTACCTTTTCCTTCTGTGCTTTTAAGCGTATAGCTTGCGCCAATGGTTTTTGCTCTGCTCTTCATATTCATTAAACCAATACCCGACTCCTGAATACTTTCCGGCAGAAAGCCTTTGCCATTGTCTTTAATATATACTTTAAGGCTATCGGGCTGCGGATTTATTGAGATTTCAATATTGCAGCCCGGTGCATGTTTGGTGGCATTGCTGATAGCTTCCTGTATAATCCTGAATAAAATGATTTCTTTTTTAGGATCAAGACAAACCGGCATATCTGTGGTTTTAAGGGCTCCGGTGCATATACCCAGTTTATTTATTTTATCTATTTCCAACTGAACAGAATGAATAATGCCCGTTGTTCTTATTTTTTCACCCAGTAAAGTTTGGGATATATGCCGCAGATCCTGAAGGCTGTCAGTAATAATATCCCGGCAGGACTGAAGCTTTATATTGCCTGCGTTATCCTTCTCCTGCAGCAAAAGATTAAGGTAAATGGATGCGGCTGATAATTGCTGTCCGACATTATCGTGCAATTCCCTGCTGATATCATCAAAAGCTTTTTCCTGGATTTCTATCGTACTCGTCAGCAGGTCCTCATTAAATTTTGTTTGCAATAAATGTTTTTCTTTAGCATTTTCCTGCTGCTTTTTATAATAGGTGATTACAAAGAATATAATGAAACCGGCAAGTATTCCAAATAACAAAATACCCGTAATAATAAAAACATATATTTCGGAAATATTATCCTGCATTTATGATTTTTTTATTATGCCTGCTATCTAAATAAATAACAATGCCTGTAACAATATAATATTGAATAGCAAGGTAATAAATAACATTTATAACAGTACGTGTACTATTCGATTTTAATAGAATATTGTAAAAACTCCAGCAAAAAAAAGTGAAAAGGTATAAAAAAAGACTTGACGTATTATACCAAAAGAGTCTTTGTTTTAATAATGGCGTATCATTAATATTTAAAAGCATATTTTTAAATAGCAATAAGGAAAGTAATATATATACAGGGCTATAAAGTAATATAAGATTAGACGAGAACTGCCAGACTGTTTGAAAAAAAAGGATATTAATAAAAACAATTGCCATAAAAGCAACCCAGGACCATGATATTAGTGTCTTGCTTTTTTTTATGAAAAAACTAAAAAAAGTAGTAATAAAAAAATACTGAACAGGGTTGTATATGTGATAAACAGGAGAGCTGTTAGCATATACTAATGCAAAGTACCGGGTTAATAGCTCACTTATGAATGTTATTAAAACTAAAATAGTAAGAAGCCTGTAAGGGCTGCTCAATTTTTTAAAATTGAACAGCCCTATTATAATTATTACGAATAAGAGTGCTAAGTAAACTATAAACCGGACGGACATAGAGATACGCTAAAAGTATATGAGACAATATTTATTATACCACAATGAATAAAGGGCGGTTAGTTTCCGCAATGTTCCGGGCACGGATCTATATAGTCATAATAGGGACCTAAGCCTTCAAGATCGGAGTCGGAAAGTGATACTGAGCGGGCTTTTTGCGCATTACCCGTTTGGTTTGACTTTAGCTTTGCAATGCTGCCCCTTACTACAAGGTTATATGTCCTTCGTTTATCAGCCGGGTCAGCTTTTCCAAAATAGATGTTATAGCCTTCAACATTTGCTTTAGGGTCTTCTTTCTCAATAGCCTTATCAATACTGGCTAATGTAGTTTTTGACAGCCAGAAACCGCGCAGCTGCTCATCTTTCTTTGTTACCAGCCTGTATTCGGGGTCAAGGGACGCCTGGTCGTTAAGATAGTTTTCTATAAAAAATTTTGCCGTATCGTCTGGTATCTTTCTTGCTTTCGTTATCACCCTGTTATTGCCATCGTTAGGATTGCCCTTATCTCTTACAATATCAAAAACATAAAATATCAAAAATCCTATTAATACAAGGAACAGGTAAAAAGGAATTTTTTTTACAGAGAGGGTTTCGTTAGTTGCCATAATGTTTAAGTTTTAGTATATAAAAATAGATATGATTACAATTTTACAAATTCTTTTCGCAGTGCTTCAAGGCAAAGTCCTACGCGGCTCTGCACATTAAATTTTCTAAATAAAGATTCGCGGTACCCGTCTATCGTTCGTTCACTTAAATTCATTTCAGCAGCAATTTGCTTATAGGTAAGATCGCTGCAGGCATATTGCAGGAAGATCATTTCCTTAGGTGAAATCTGTATATCCTCCTTCTCATCTGCTTTCATCAAAATCCGTCTGAAGCTGATGTTCCCGGCATCTGCATTATAAAAGCCTTTCCTGCTGATTTCATCCAATGCCTTTTCAAGCTCATTGGGATGTGTATCTTTAAGCAGGTATCCGCAGCATCCTGCCTTAAACATAGAAATAATAGCATTATCGTCTGCATTCATGGAAAGGGCCACAGGTTTTATCTGAGGATAGTTTTCTGATAGCCATTTTGCAGTTTCAATACCATTCATTACAGGCATATTCACGTCTATCAGTATAATTTCAGGCAACTCCTTTATTTTCCCA
>DAOLFI010000082.1:0-8715 GCA_035326385.1 Niabella sp. | reverse complement strand
TTTGCGGAAAGCCAGATATTACCTTCAGCAGGAGTGAACTTTATAGCATTCATCAATAAATTCCTGACAATAAGCTCAAGCATCTGGCTATCTGCCTTAACACTTATGTTCTCAGGCAGATCAAGCCATAAAGAAATTTGCTTTTTATGACTTATACTACGTGATAATTGAATTACCGGTAACAGGGTTTCTTTAACATTGAGATCGCGGAGGTCTACCCGGATACTATGCCCCTGCTTATTGGTCCAGGCCAGAATATTGGAAAGCATAAGCGAAGTGCTTTTTGTCATCAGAAGCAGCTGTTCATTCATTTCCTTTCTTTCTTCTTCTTCCATATCAAAATCAGACAATAGCTGCAGGTATCCCTGCAAAGAAGCTAAGGGTTCCTTTAAATCATGTCCCAGAATAGACAGCAGCTTATTTTTAGTATCATTAGCCTCATGCAGGGCAACAGATTGCGCTATTAATTGTTCTCTCTGCCTGTTATAAGCGGTTCGCACATACGATGCAATAAAAAAAGCAAAACCGGCTGTAATAAAATAAGTTGCCGCAAGATCAATAAATCTGTCTGTCTCACTCAGATAGGTTGTCCTGATGGAACCAGGGATTATAAACTCCAATGCGATAAGTCCGGTAAGCAGCAGCATATTAATCGGCAGCCATATAAAATACTGCCTGGTAGGGGAAGTTAATACCGATACTAGAAAAGCCAGCAAAAACATTGCATAGCTTGGGCCGTTTGCCCCGGAATTATAATAGTAATTGCCTGCCAGCCCCAAACATAAAAATACCTGGAATATAGCTGCGGACAACTGGTGAAATCCCTTAAATCTTGACAGGTAATACAAAACACCTGCAACGCTTGAAACAATAACCAGCATCAAAGGTAAATGCGGAATATGAAGGCCATAAGCAACCGGTACGCTTATTAATATGCACAAAACAAGCAATACACATACTGCATGGAATATGCGGACTTCCAGGGTAAAGATATTCTCATTACCCATTAACCATTTCCAATAACGAACCATACTGCACTGTTTAAAGGACTGATAGCGAAATTTTTAAGGTAACAGGCAGAACCGAACAATTAGCTACTAACCTGCCGTTACCCCAAGTTTAGTCTTGAATGGTAAAGATAAATAATTTAAACCCAAAATAAATACCCATATCGAAGATGAAAAAATCATTATGGTATGCTTCAACTGGTTTAATGGCCGGGAAACAAACTGTTATTATTTCGTGCTCAATGATCCGGCTGGATAACAACCGGCTTTACCGGAGGAAAAAAATATGACTGGATGTCAGCATTCAGAAAATTTACAGAAGACCTGAAAGACAGCAAAGACCCTATTTCTTTCTTTAATGATATAGCCATTGCAGGAGTCTTTAACCATGACCTCCGTTTTAATGCAGCGCTAAAAAAAACCTGGAGCTGCATTCAGATAGCCTTTTTTATTTCAGCAGCTCTGCCAGCTTACTTTCCAGTTCGTGCCCGCGTAAACCCTGTGCAATTATTTTTCCTTCAGGATCTACCAGCACATTAAAAGGAATGCCGTCAAACCCGTATAAAGCAACTACGGAAGACTCCCAGAACTTAAGGTCACTTACCTGAGGCCAGGTGAGGTTATCATCCTTAATAGCTTTTAACCAGGGTTCTTTCTTTTGGTCTAAGGAAACACCGAGAATAGTAAAATTTTTGTCTTTAAACTTATTATAGGCGGCCACTATATTAGGATTCTCCATACGGCAGGGTTTACACCAGCTTGCCCAAAAATCTACCAGAACATATTTTCCTTTAAACGAGCTTAACGCTAAAGGACGCCCATTGGCATCGGGCATTGTAAACTCCGGCGCCGGTTTACCTACCAGCGATCCTTTGCCGGCATTATCCATTTGTGCCTGCAGGTCTTTTTGCAGGGCAACCAGGCCGGTGTGACCGGGATCTTTCTTTACGGCATCTGAGATAGTGGTACTTACCTGCTCATTGCTAAGCGGTTCCAGGCCAATAGCAGGATTATTGGCCGATGACTGGTAGTAACCTAATATAAACATGGTTAAGGCTACATTGTCTGAATTTTTGATCTCACTTAAAGCAAGGTCTTTCAGATAGGACGACTCTTCGGCCCTGATTTTAAGCAAAGGAGCAATGAGGCTATCGGGTTTGTTAAGCCGGTGAAGGCTGTCTATTTTAGTAGCCTGAACATAAATGTTTTGAAGCTTTTCATTAAAAGCAAACATAAAAGTTTTCATTTTTTCACTGGCAGGCGAGCCCTTCACTTCATATTTTTCGGAGAACTGGTTGTTTTCCTGGCTCATCACCACATCTACCTCTACCGATGGCTTATCATTGATCACAGAAGCTACCGGGTACATTCCCTGGTCTAACCTGATATTATAAATAGCAGATTCACCGGTTTCAGTTTCTATAGAGAAAGTGCCGTCACTTTTCAAAGCCGCCGAATCTACAATAGTGGGCCTCATAGTACCAACAGGCACTTCTTCAAGGTACACCATTTTGCCATTGGCATTGGTTATTTTGCCCGAAACGGAGAATGTACTTTTACTGCTGTTTTTACAGGCCACAAATGCTATAGCTACTGTAACGATTAAAAAGATTTTTTTCATTGTTGATATTTTCAGCCCATTGTCTATTGACGACAGGCCATAGTAATTGGGTGCTATGGACAATGAGCTATTGACCATGGACTTACTTTAATTTTTCCAAAATAATTTCATTGGTTTTTTTAGGATCGGCCTTCCCTTTGGTACGCTTCATTACTTCACCTACAAACAAAGCCAGTAATCCTTTTTTACCTTTCTTATAGGCAGCCACTTTATCGGCCAGCTGCTCCAATACCGCATCAATGACAGGCTCCAGTGCTGATGAATCAGACTGCTGTATCAAATTGTTCTTTTCGGCTAAAATAAGGGGCTCTTCAGCCGGGTTCTGTAACAAAAGTTGCATAAGCCGGGTGGAGGCCGTTGAAAAACTCAGCTTTCCTTCATCCACGCATTTTATAAGTGCTACTATTTGCGAAGGCTGTAAAGGAAATTCGCTGATCATTTTTCCGTTATCGTTCAGCCAGCTTTTAACCGGCCCAAGCATCCAGTTAGCAATACTTTTAGCCCGGGCAGCCTCTCCCCCTCCTTCAGAAAGGCATGTTTCAAAATAGTCTGAAAACTCTTTTTCTTCCGTCAGCACCTGTGCATCATAATCCGGCAGCAGGTACTGTTCCGTATATTTTTTAATGCGTTCCGCCGGCAACGCAGGGATGGTTCCCCTTATTTCATTAATAAAGGCATCTTTTAAATCAAAAGGCGTTAAGTCAGGGTCGGGAAAATAACGGTAATCCTCTGCGTCTTCTTTATCCCGTATGGCAAATGTGGTTCCGTTATTGGCGTCAAAACTACGGGTTTGCTGCCTGATGGCTTCTCCCAACTCCATCATTTTAATCAATCGCTGCGCTTCAAAGTCAATAGCCCGCTTTACGTTACGGATAGAGTTGAGGTTTTTTACTTCCACTTTGGTGCCCAGCTTTTCATCGCCTTTTTTTCTTACAGAGATATTGGCATCGCAACGCATGCTGCCTTCTTCCATATTTCCATCGCATACACCCAGGTAACGCACCAGTTTTCTAAGTTCGCTTACATAGGCAAATGCTTCATCACTGCTGCGGAGATCAGGTTCAGTAACAATTTCCACCAGTGGCGTACCGGCACGGTTGTAGTCTACCGCGGTATTGTTTTCATTTACATCATGCAGGCTTTTCCCGGCATCTTCTTCCAGGTGAATACGATTCAGCCTTATGTTTTTTTCCCCAGCGGCAGTTTTGACCATTACATAGCCGTTTTTACAGATAGGCGTAGTATGCTGGGATATCTGGTACCCTTTGGGCAGATCAGGATAAAAATAATTTTTTCGCGCGAAGTAGTTTTTGTTTTCTATTTCGCAATGGCAGGCCAGCCCCATTTTTATAGCATGGCCAATAGCCTGGCGGTTCATCTTAGGCAAAGTACCGGGGTGTGCAAGTGTGATGGGACTTACGTGAGTATTGGGTTCAGCGCCAAAAGCAATGCTGTCTCCACAAAATAATTTGCTTTGCGTAAGTAGCTGGGCATGAACCTCAAGGCCTATCACTATTTCGTATTGATCGTGTGTTGTACTCATCGGAAACTGTAAAAATAATGTAAACCTATAAGGTTTTGAACACCTTACGGGTTTTTATACAGAAAAGCCGGCAGTTTTAACTACCGGCTTCCAAAAACCTAAACCACAAAACTCATTTTAAAAACGGCTGAAATAGCAGCACGTTGCATCATTAAAAAACTAATACTTAAAACAACAAACTAAAACTATTTTTGTTCAATTCATCCTGTCAGAGACAGTTATTCTTTTGTGTGTGGCCCTGAAAATAAACGCTACAGATCTGCTGTTTTTATTTTTTTGCGAAGCTGTACCTCAATATTTTCTGTGCGTCCTTTGCGATCTATTTTTAACTTTAGGGAAGAGCCTGAGCGGCTTTTCCGGGTTTGGGCAATCATATCATCTGCATTGTTTACAGGTGTACTGTTGGCTTCTTTAATCACATCTCCGGCTTTCAGGCCTGCCTTGTCCGCATCAGAATCTTTTTCCACTTCAATCACTTTAACCCCTGTACCGGTTTCCACCTCCTGTATTTTGATCCCCATTTTAGGTCCGGCAGCATCCGAGCCAAACGGAGAGCCGGGAATCGATCTGAAATAGAAATTGCGATTGCTGTTGCCCATATCTCTCTGAAGGTTCCCCAAAACATCATTGAACTCAAAGTTGGGAGAAGCCTGAAACATCATTGTCTGCGGGGCTTTCCATTTAGTAAGCTCTGCCGTAACAGCAGCCTTTTTACCCTCTCGCGTATAGCTGATCTCTACCTTATCTCCCGGGTTTTTGTCTTTCATGGCTTTGGACAATTCATCAGGCGATGCTATTTTTTCGCCATTTACTGCTGTGATAATATCCCCTTCTTTTAACCCTGCTTTTTCAGCAGCACTTTCATCACTCACACTTCTCACCATCACACCTTCTTCGGTTTTCTCAGTAGTTACACCCAGCATGGCTTTATTGGCCGCCAAAGGAGCATAGATTGTATTTCCATAGTTCCTGTATGCCTGTGCTCCAGGGCCCCAGTTATCACTGGCAATTCCGCTAAAATTATCAAGGTCCTTAATCTTCATGCGCTTTACTGTAATATCCCCTTTCTCCTCTTCCTTCAAAGGCTTGCCGTTTACAGTAATATTTTCTCCGTCCACAACAATATTCATTTTGTCGTTACCGCTTCCCTTTTTCGTAATGATGATCCGTTCCACATCTTTACCCGACTCTTTTTCCTGGGCAAATAAAATTCCCGGAATCGCAGCTGTTATTAACAAAAGTATTTTTTTCATTTTTCAGGATTTAAATTTCTACGTCAAACTTCGTACTTCAAAGATAGGTAAATTTCAGAAATACGAAATGTTTCGGAAGTGTTAATGTTTAATTAATCATCCGGAAAGAAAAGAACATGGTAATAAAAAACAGGATCACTAGCCCAACAAGAAATAAAATGCTTGCAATGCGCTCTAAGAAGGCACTCCTTCTGCTTTGCCGGTTCAGTGATAAAAAAGACAGCAGTGCAGCGCTCATAAAAAATACCATGGCAATACTTGAAAGCTCATCTATCAGGGTTAATGAAGATTTGCTGAAAAAGCGCAGAGAGGTGATGACCAGGAAGCAAATACCAATAAGATTGGACGAGGCATTAAGCACATGCGGAGAACGGGGCTCTTTCATTTGTTTTATTTAAAATTTTGATGCTTTACTTTAAAATACCTTCAAAGACTGCTGTTACATATCTGCTTTTTTAGTTTTAAGCTGGGCGCCGCATTTTTTACAAAATAAAGCATCTGAAGCATGGTTCTTGTTGCCGCAATTACTGCACGCGCGGTCATCATTTTCCATATCTCTGTACCTGGAAACGAGCGAGGCCGACATAATACCTGTGGGTACAGCTATAATGGCATAACCCAGGATCATGATAAACGAGGCAATGATTTTGCCGATGGCGGTCATTGGCGCCACATCACCGTAGCCAACCGTGGTGATGGTAACAATAGCCCAGTAAATGCTTTGGGGAATACTGTGAAAGCCCGGGTTATGCTTGTACTCAATCACATACATTAATGACCCCAGGAAAACCGTCAGCAATACAATAAAAAAAAGAAAAACCATGATCTTGCTGAAGCTACGCAGCAGCGCGAACATCATATACCGGCTTTCGTCCAGTAAGCGCACCATGCGGAAAATACGGAATACCCGCAGCAGGCGGAAAGACCGGATGATCATGAGCATGTGCCAGTTGGGCAGTATAAAATCCAGATAAGAAGGAAGGATGGCCAGGAAATCAATAACGCCATAAAAGCTCCGCGCATACCTTTTTGCCTCCCGCACACAATACAGCCGCAGCAAGTATTCTATAGTGAAAACTACCAGGAAAACATAATCGAGGATATGAAAAACCTTTTCATAAGCAATGGCAATAGGCTCAACACTTTCTAATATTAATAGAATAATATTGACCATAATAAGTATAAACAGTCCGATATCGAATAGCTTTCCCGCGGGTGTGCTGTTTTGAAAAATGGTTACATACAGCCAATGCCTGAAGCCCCCTTTTTCTTCAGGAGCATTCTGGTCCTGCAATACATCATGCTTGTCGGGTATCAGTCGGAAAAGAGACATCAACCAAAGTAAAATTAAAAAATGGAAAATGGAAATATTTATAAGGTGACTATTCCAACACACTCGAAAAAAGTAATACTTTTTTCACAGGTAACACTTTTTATTATCATTAATACTTTTATATAGTTATATAAATAACTAAAATATGGAAACTTCAACACTTACTTCAAAAGGGCAGATATTGATCCCAAAGCGGCTCAGAGCCAAATATGGTATAGAAAGCGGCGCTAAAGTTTTGTTTGAAGAAACCCCTGCCGGAGTACTTATAAAACCCATGAATGAAGCCTTTTTTAAGTCTTTCGCGGGCATACTTACAAGCGGAAACCTTAAAGAAGATATGAAAATAATAAGGGGAGAAGAGGCTGCCTCGGAAAAGAGAAAATTTAAAGCCGCGAAGAAATAACTTATGGCGAACTTTATTCTGGACAGCTATGCGCTTCTTGCGTTCTTCAGGAGCGAGCCGGGAGGCGAGCAGGTAGAAAAGCTCCTTAACGAAGCCGCAGAAGAAAAGCACCATCTCTTCATGACCGTCATAAACGCCGGTGAAGTTTATTATATGGCCGCCAGGAAGGACGGACCGGATAAAGCAGAAATAGTATGGAAGGCCCTTCACCAGTTTCCTGTAACTATTGTGGATGTGGACATGCTTCTTACGTACAAGGCGGCTTCCATTAAAGCAAAATACAGGTTAAACTTTGCCGATGCCTATGCAGCAGCTTTGGCCATCAGCAAAAAAGCTATCCTGCTAACAGGGGATAAAGAATTTGAGCATCTTGAACAGGAAAGCGGGTTTAAAATAAGGTGGTTGTAGCCCCGCTTTTGTTTTTCCAGACGAATACGGTTACACAGGCGGGGCCGCAGGACCCTGGAGAGGCCTATACAAGGGAGAGCAACATAAAAAAAGCCCTACAGGCTTTCAACCCATAAGGCTAACATGTTAAAATAAACCATTTACAACAGTCCCTTTACCACTTCAATTACTTTAGGCAAATTACCAGGCTCCTGCCCACCGGCAGTAGCCAGTGTTTTTTGGCCGCCGCCACCGCCCTTAATTAACGGGGCAACGTGCTGTTTAATGATCTGGCCGGCGTCAAGACCTTTTGCAGCCACCACATTTTCCGCAATACTTACCGCTACAAACGGCTTGCCCCCGATGTTGGCGCAAAGTACCACTGCAAAATCTTTCAGGTGGTTTTTCAGGTCCGCACAAAGCTTCTTCAGCGCATCGGCATTGCTTACTTCCACTATATCCCCTATAAAGTTTACCTGGTTAATAATCTCGTCTTTATGCAACAGTTCATTACGGATGCCCACCAGCTCACGGGCCTCCAGGCGCTCTACATGCTTTTCAAGCGCGGCCTTCTCCGTTATAAGCTTTTCCACCGCTTTTATCGGGTCATTAGTTTTTAATAATTCATTTAACGCTTTATTCTGGTTCAGGCGCTCATACATATACTGCAATGCCGCCGGACCCGTAAGCGCTTCAATACGGCGCACGCCTGCCGCTACGGCCGACTCGCTGGTAATTACAAACAAGCCTATCATCCCGGTATGCAGCACATGGGTGCCCCCACAAAGCTCCACACTAAAAGGAATTGTTTCTGCTTCCCTGCTCCCGGGAGAGAAGGTGTTCTGCCCTGGCAGGACGGATGAGGGATCGATAGTAACCACTCTTACCCTATCACCATATTTTTCGCCAAATAAAGCCATCGCACCCAATTTTAGGGCTTCCTCCTTAGGCATTTCCCTGATTGTCACCGGCAGGTTTTCCCTGATCTTTTCGTTTACAATACGCTCCACCTGGCGCAGCTCATCATCGGTAATTTTTGCAAAATGCGATACGTCAAAACGCAGCACATCCGGGGAAACCAGCGAGCCTTTCTGATTTACATGCACTCCCAGCACCTGCTTTAAGGCCGCATGTAATAAGTGCGTTGCGGTGTGATTGTAAGTGGTGT
>DAOLFI010000081.1:0-8728 GCA_035326385.1 Niabella sp. | reverse complement strand
ATAAAATATTTTTAATGTTTTTCCTTTTGCTTATTGCCGCATGTACTTCACAACACCAGAAGGAAAAACGTGAACCGCGTGAAAATCGTAGTAAGGAAATGGCTGTTCTGAAACTTGAGGGTGAAGTAAATGTAACGCCTGCTGCGGAAGTACTGGAAAGAGGCCGCGTAGCGATGTCCTATTCCGACTGCTTTATATGCCATAAAGAATCAGACAAAAAGCTTGGGCCTGCATTTAGCGATATTGCTGTCCGTTATCCTATGAACAGCGGTTATATTTACGTGCTCTCCCAGCGCATCATATCAGGCACCAAAGGAATGTGGGGAAATGTGGTAATGCCACCACATCCGGATATTTCTGAGAAAGATGCGGAAGCTATGGTTATGTATATCCTCTCGCTGAGAGAAGCAGACTAACCACTATCTAATGGTGCGTCTGTTAGAAATAATCATGCAGGTAAAATTCTTCTGTATTACAATAAAGAGAAGAATAGATATTTAAGCCAGGTGCAGAAGTAGCCAGCTTTCTTTTCATGTGTAATATGGGAGTGCCCTGCTTTACTTTAAGGTATTTGCTAAGGTCTTTATCAGCCGTAACAGCCCATATTTTCTGTTCGCCTCCTTTGATATCAATAGTATATTTTTCGTGAAGCGTGCCAAATAAAGAAGTATTTTCAAGATTGAGCCTGGTGAAATTCCTGATATGCAGGTTGGCCATAAAGGTTTCTTCGTAAACAATGGGTATCTGGTTAACAGAGCGCACCCTTATAAAGGAAATGGCTCCGGCTTTTTTTTCTTCACCGCTAAGCTCATAAAAGAAGTCGTCGTCCCATTTGCCGGCTTTTGGCTTCCTGATGATTTCCGTAAATAAATTTTTATGTCCCAGGGCCGCAGACAAACCCCCTATAGACAGAATGCCCAGGGCCTTCTTTGGTTCCTGCACAAAGCTCCCTTTGCCATGCTGGCTGGTAATATACCCACGCATTTTTAGTTCTTTCAATGCCTGGCGTACGGTAAGCCTCGTTGTTGAATAGGCTTCGCAAAGCTCATTTTCTGATGGCAGCAGGTCTCCGGTTTTATATTTGCCGTTGTCTATTCCTTTTTTCAGATCGACATACAGGCGGCGGTAAATAGGCAATTCTTTTTTCATGCTTTAAATAACTCAGGTTACAAAAGAAGCATATTTTTTTTAATATTCAGAATGTTGGTGATCTAATCCTTACAATCATTAAATAATGGCAGGAAATATTTTATAAGAATACCTTCATTAACTTAATTCAGACAGCACTGTAGCGATACGATTTAGGAGATGTTCCGTTTCTTTTTTTAAAGAATTTTGAGAAATAATAGGGGGAATCAAATCCTGTCTGTGTTGCGATTTCTTTTATTTGTAAAGTTGTTGTTTTCAGCAGTTCCTTTGCTCGTTGAAGCCGTAGCTCCAACAGGTACTGGTTGGGAGAAACACCTGTTTTTTCAGTGAATGTTTTTCGAAATTTAGAATAGCTTACCGGAAGGCCCTTTATGATATCCTGAATATCTGTTGTTTTATCAATTGCTTCCTGCATCAGGAACCTGGCTTCAGCTACCATTTTGTCAATTTGAGTGTTTTGCTCCTTATAGTATGAAAAACAGTTGAGCATTCCCAATATCTGGTAAACCAGGCCTGGGATCACCTGTTGATAACCAATTGAAGCGATCCGTACTGTATCTACCAGCTTTTGAAAATTATAGAGCAGTTCGCTGTCGTACCCAACATTTATAAACGGGTTTGTAGGATGAAAATTATTCATTGCCATCAGCTGTTTGGGAAAGGCTCCATTGAACCCAACCCAGTATTCTTCCCATCCTGATTTTGGATCTGGCTTATAACGGTGCCATACGCCGGGAAATAAAAAAAAGCAGGTGCCTGCTGTTATTTTTTGGCTGCCTGTAAGTGCCGATTCAAAAAGTCCTTCTCCTCTGGAAATAAAAACAATATAATAACCATTTAATATCCTGCCATTATTCCAGTTGAATACATAGTTTTTAGGATGATTTTTTACAGACGGGTAACGCCGGTTGGGGTCGGTTCTTGTATAGCCTACTGTGCTGACATAAAAACCCCAGTTTTCTTCCTTTGAACCTGTTGCCAGGTATTTAACGAAATCCTTCATGTGCTTATTTTATTCTTTTTTAAGTGACCAGATGGCATCTTCTGATACAGCCACTTTCTGTAGCTCAATAATGAGGAATAAGGCGCTCCTAAAAATTAAATATAAATCAAAAAGTACATTTCTTGATCATTTTGTCTATTGCTGTATATATCGTGAGAGGTTAATTTTACTGAAACGATTGTAAATAATTAATCTTTAGTTGCTCAATAAGTACAAAGATTGAAAATTTATTACTTATCTGAAACCAATAATCTGAGTACATAATTTTTTATTACTTCTTTATTTATGCTTAAGCAATTCAAGACAAATATCTTATACTATCATGCGTGTACCTGGTTTACCCCTGATAATAGCGTTGTAAATATTTTAATCAAAATTTTTTCTCCAAAAAACTTGTATATACATGATTAAAAACGTTCCTGTATCCAAAGCGTAAATGATTGGTTCATTTCAACAGGTTAGTAAGATTACTTTTATTTCAGGCAAAGTAAAGCCGACCTGATGATGCCCGATGCTTCAATAGCATTTAATTGCTTGCTTTTGATTCACAATGAAAATTAAAACCACTGAATATGATTAAGTTTTTTCCGCGAAAGCTGTTTGTTTTTAAGTATTGTTGTTTGTTGACAGTCTTTTTTATTGCCTTTACCAATGTTTTTGGCCAGGAGGGCTCAGTTCCTGTTGAAATTAGCGGTAAAGTGATTTCGTCAAACCAGAACCCGGTGCTTATTAAAGGCGCTACCGTAATGGTTGCGGGAACCAATACAGGTACAACCACCAATGACAAAGGCGAATTTATTTTACGAAATGTGCCCCGGTCCGTCATTCTCCGGATCAGTCATACGGGATATCTTACAAAAGAAGTGCAGGTTACAGATAAAGAACTGGTTATCGTACTGGAAGAGAGCCCTGCCGCCCTAGATGAAGTGGTGGTGGTTGGATATGGTACATCCAGCCGGAAAGAATTTACGGGAGCTGTCAGCTCAATCAGGGTTGAAGATGCACCTATTGCTAACCTGCCCAACATGAACCCTCTTGAGCTACTAAAGGGTAATGTATCCGGTTTAAACATTGGGGCAACAAATACAGCGGGCGGAGAGCCTTCTATGATTATAAGAGGTCAAAACTCTATAGGTGGCAATAATAATCCGCTGATCGTTTTGGATGGTGTGATTTACATGGGGAGCTTAAGCGATATTAATCCTAATGATATTGCCAGCTTTGATATTTTGAAAGATGCCGTTTCCGCAGCGGTCTATGGATCGAGGTCTGCCAACGGTGTCATTGCAATAACTACAAAAAAAGGGAAGAGCGGAAAACCGCTTATTGAATTGAATGCTTCCTCTGGATTTCAGCGCTGGCAAAATAAACCGGTGATGATGAAAGGTGAGGAATGGATTAAAACAGTAAATGCCAGGAACAAGTTTACAGAAGGTTCAACAGATTGGATGAAGTCAGGCGAATTAGATAACCTGTCCAAAGGAAAAGAGACAGTGTGGCTGGATGAAGCTACCCGAACCGGAATCGTCCAGGACTTCCAGGTAGCCGTTTCGGGAGCTGGTGATAACGTAAACTATTATCTTTCTTCTTCGTACAACAAAAATAACGGCATTGTTAAGGGAGATGATTTTGATCGGATCTCGCTGTTGGGAAAAATAAATGCGAAGATTACAAAATGGCTGGAAATTGGTGTGGATGGTGGTTTTTCAAAGCGGGATTATTCAGGTATACCAGCCAATATTGCCGCCGCCCAATTAATGTCTCCGTACGGAGTGATGTTCAGGGATTCTTTGAATAATCTTGAGAAATACCCTTATACACAATCGTTAATCAATCCGCTGTGGGGCGTAGATGATGGTACGCGTTACAACAAAGACCTGAGAAATAATTTCAGGCTGAATAGTTACCTGGTGGTAAATGTACCTTTTATCAGCGGACTAAGTTACCGGCTGAACTACTTAATTAACCAGGATAAAAATCAATCAGGCAACTTCAATTATGAAACCTATTATGTTGCAGAAGGTGAGGGGCTTGCCCGGTACAGCCCTACAGTAGTCCAGGGCTTTTTAACAAGTGCCAACGGTAATATTGACAACAACTCAATGTTCAGTTATGTAGTTGATAATATTCTTAACTATAAGAATACTTTTGGTAAGCATAGTATTAATGCCACGGCTGTAGCTACCAGGGACCTTATGCGTTATCAGCAGGAAAATATCATCGGCTCCAACTTTGCCGCAAACGGAAATACAATACTGGGCATCAGGGGTCTTCACAAGTCAACTACACAAAGAGTGGATCTGAATAATAGCAGGCGGGCTAATATTGGCTATCTGGGCCGTATTAATTACGCGTTTGAAAATAAATATTTTTTATCTGCATCATATAGAAAAGATGGAGCATCTGTTTTCGGAGCCAATACAAAGTGGGGCAATTTTGGGGCTGTGGGACTTGCATGGGCTGTTTCAAATGAAAATTTTCTTAAGGACAATGAGCATATTAATAATCTGAAGCTTAAAATTTCCTGGGGCCAGAACGGCAACCAGGGAATTGAACCCTATGGCACATTATCAACTGTGGCCAATGGCCCTTCCGGTGGATTGCGGTATGAATTCTCCAATACCCCGGGGCGAATATTTTATGGGCTCATACAGTCAGCATTAGGTAATGCCAATCTGGGTTGGGAAACAACCGAATCATGGAACACGGGGTTTGAGGCAGCACTTTTGAAAAACAGGTTATTTGTAGACCTTGACCTATATACTTCCAAAACAACCGATCAGATATTTGTTCGTGAAATACCCGTCATGACTGGTTTTAAAACAATCCGTGCGTCAATGGGAGAGGTGGACAATAAAGGGATCGAGCTTACTATAAGAAGTGTCAATGTACAAAAAAGCGACTTTAGCTGGAGCAGTATGATCACATTCTGGAAAAATCGCAACAAGCTGGTGCGGTTATATGGGGAGGACAAGGATGGAGATGGCAAAGAGGATGATGATATCGCCAACAGCTTATTTATAGGAAAATCATTAAGCGCAATATACGGCTATGAGCAAATTGGTATTGTTCAGGAGTCCGATACTGAATATATGCGGCTTACAGGTGCAGAACCGGGTAGTCCGATGTATAAAGACCTGGATAATGTTGATGGCATCAGTGCGGCTGACCGGAAAATACTGGGCTTTGGAAAAGAGAATTTCAGGCTGAACCTGGGCAATACGCTTACCTATAAGAATTTTGAATTATATGCCCTCATAACCGGCATCTTCGGAGGTAATGGTTTTTATCAAAAAAGTAATACTGCCGCATACCTCACAAGAACCGACCGGTTTAATGATAATATGACCTCAAAATCATACTGGACACCAGAGAACAAAAGCAATACCTATCCGTCAGCATATTATTCAGCAGATGGCAGGTTCCTGGGATTGCAGTCCCGGGGGTTTGTCAGGATACAGGATCTTTCTCTGTCCTACTCCTTTAACCAGCCCTGGGTCAGGAACCAGCATATCAGCTCACTGAGAGTATTTCTGAGCGCAAGAAATATTGCCACTTTTACCAAATGGGAGGGCGGCGATCCTGAAACAGGCGTTACCGTAAGAGAAAATACATTTCCGGTTCCTTCTATTTATTCAGCGGGTATTTCTATCAGGTTCTAACAAAATCAATTTACTTTATTATGAAAAAGCTTATATATCTTATTCCTGTAGTCCTCGGTCTGCTGGTAAACACAGGTTGCAAAAAAGACAGCGACTTTCTTTCGGAGATTCCCGAATCGTTTTATACAATAGAAAATGCCTTTTCTACATCGCAGCAGGTTGATCAGGTGCTGATTTCCATATACAGTCATATAAGGGATTTGTGGGCTAACACTACAGAAACCGGCTGGATATTTAACCTGCGGGGCAATGGAACCGATCTTTTTGATGTGGCCAGCATCAGACGGGGCAACTCTTTTAATAACTATGGCAGTATTAATGCAGATAACGGAACTTTTTATGAGGTATACAGTACCTGGTACTATGTAATTAACCGTGCCAACCTGGCGCTGTATGCCGCTGAGCTGCCGCAAATACAGTGGGGGTCTGATGCTGAAAAAAAATATGCGATAGCGCAGGCCAGGTTTTTCAGGGCATTTGCTTATCGTAACCTGGGCGAGCTTTTTGGCGGAGTACCCATCGTTACTGATATCAGCAAAACTCCTCAATTCGATTTTGAACGTCCGGGCAGGGTTGAGACTTATCAATTTGCGATAGCTGATCTGGAATCAATTGAAAACGATCTGCCGGAAGCTACTGCTGAAGGGGGCAGACTGGTTAGGGCCGCTGCACAGCATAATTTATGCGAACTGTACCTGGCAATGGGTATTCAGCTGAAAGCAGAAGGAAAAGATGGAGAGGCTACAACGGCATTTACCAAAGCCGTTGGGTTTGCAAATAAAGTTATTGATGGTGGCAGGTACTCGTTGATCAAATCCCGTTACGGTTCAAGGCGGAATGAAGCAATGATTTCGTTTCCGGTTTAACAGGGCGGAGTTTTTAACCCCGGTGCAGTGGTAGATACTTTACTCCAGCCCACCAATTATTATTGGGACCTTTTCCAGGAAGGCAATGTAAATTACCAGGATGGTAATACGGAATGTATATGGGCGCTGCAGGTTGATTATGCAGCATACAGAGCAGAAGATGGCAGGTCTAAATTGGGATATACAAGGTATTACAGTGCCGATTTCAGGGATGGCGCAAAAGATCATCTTACATGAACGCTCGAAGATGTTGGGGGCCGGGGCGTTGTTCAAATGATTCCTACTATGTATGCAAGAAACAATATTTATGCTGATAAATGGGCAGCTGACCTGCGTAACAGTGATGCTGTATTCAGAAGAAGGTTCAAGGGAAATGTAGCCACTTCTCCTTATTTTAAGAAAGATGTTCCCTGGAATGTTATGTATAATGGAGGACCGGATGCCACCACTAACACTAATAATCAAAGTCTTTGCTACCCGGTTTCTTGTAAAATTGCGACCGATAAATTTACAGGTATTGCAGATGGCCAGGACAGGAGCAATTTATTTCGCGACGATTATATAATCAGGTTGTCTGAAACTATCTTATTAAGGGCTGAAGCTAAACAGCGCAGCGGTGATAAAGCTGGTGCAGCCGCTGATATTAATTTATTAAGAGACAGGGCACAGTGCAGCTATAAGGTAACTGCGGCAGATATGGACGATGCATTCAATACCATACTTGATGAGCGTGCAAGGGAACTGATTTATGAAGAATTTCGCTGGAACACTTTATTAAGAATGGGCGCAAATATTGCTGTTGACAGGATAAAAAAATATGCCTTCTGGCCCGAAGCCCAGGCCACGCTTACATTTCAGTATAATTTATGGCCTATACCGCAAAAAGTAATTGAAACCAATAAAGATGTAGTGATAGAACAGAACCCGGGATGGGCAAACCGGTAATTATACGAGCTTTCTTTTGGCTTATTCTCTCTGCACACGATTAATAAAAATAAAAGATCAATTTATTGTATACTCTGAAACAATCAGAACTTTTTATAAATTATATTAGCAGGATGTTAAAATATTTTTTAGCGATATGCCTGGTTGCATTGCATCTCCAGTCGTTTTGCCAGCAACTTTCTTACCCGTTACAAACCCGATGGAATACAAACAATGTCATTTTGAAAAATGGGTTTTTAAATCCTCCTTCCGAATCAAAGCTCAGGTGTTACTGGTGGTGGCTGAATAGTATGGCCACCAAAGAGTCTATAACAAGAGACCTGGAAGAGATGAAAGCGAAGGGATATGGCGGTGCATCCATTGTAGATGCAGGCAGCTCCAGTTATAATGTTGCAAAAAAAACAGAGGCAGGCCCGGTTTTTATGAGCCCTGAATGGATGGAGCTATATCGCCATGCTGTAAAAGAGGCAGACAGGGTGGGGATAGAATTAAGTGTAAATGTACAAAGCGGCTGGAACCCCGGCGGCCCCTCCATTACGCCTGAGCTGGCGCTTAAAAAAATAGTTACTGCAGAAACAGATATCAGCGGCGGCAGGATCGTTACCATACCTCTTCCGCAACCTGAAACCAACCTGTTATATAAAGATGTTATGATACAGGCTATTCCTAAACCAGTGAAAGCGTTACCACTCAGAGACAAAGCCATAACTAACTGGTCAAAAAAAACGCTTAATCAACCTATGGGCTGGAGTGGCATTTATCCTCTTCATGAATTGCGGGAAGGTTTTTTTAATACAGAAAATGTGAACATCGTAAAACAGAAAGACATTATAGACGTTACGCGGTTCTTTGATGGAAACGTATTAAAGTGGAATGTTCCTGCAGGCGAGTGGACCATTATACGATATGGCTGGACCTGTACCGGTGTAAGAACCTCCACCACAAGCGATGGCTGGGATGGACTATCAATGGATCACCTGGATCCTGAAGCTTTCAGGCATTTTAGTAAAACGGTGATTGAGCCCTTGATTCATAACGCTCAGTCCGCCGGAAACAGTGTAAAGTTTTTACAAACAGATAGCTGGGAAATGGGCGCAGTGAAC
>DAOLFI010000918.1:0-1823 GCA_035326385.1 Niabella sp. | reverse complement strand
CCGCCCTTACCTTTTGCACAGCCTGTGGCTTTACCATACAGCTCGGCCATACAACTGTCCACCGACATACCTTTTGCAATAGCCAAACCATGATCACGATAAGCTGTAATAAACTTATCCTCAGGTTTGGTTGCTGTCATACAACCTGCAGCAATTGCTTCCTGGCCAACATACGCATGAAAGAATCCGCGTATTTTACCTTCCATTTTATACTTTTCTTCTGCAGTAAGTTCAAACTGGCGAATCAACTGCATCAACTCATACCAGTACAAATATGTTTCTTTAGAAAATTTTGTTGCCACCTGCTAAAATTTTGTCCGAAGGACCCCTTCGGGGAGCACAAAAGTAAGGGATTTAAAGCAGAAAAATTCATGCCGGGAAAGCTGAAAAGTTTAAAACCAAAGGTTTGCCGTTTTATAGGAAAAAAGCCTTTATTTCTTTCAAAAACGACTACATAAAGTATTCTATGAAGTTACCATTTTACGAAACAATAATACAATTTGAGAAAAGATAATAATTACTTAAAATGACTGGTATAAACTATATAAGAATGCACACATATATTTATCGGATATTTTTCTTTATATTGAAATGCTAAATCTGATGATATTGAAATTAATTCCGAGAGACATAAGCTGGCTATCGTTTAATGAACGTGTATTACAGGAAGCCGCAGATAAAACGGTACCTTTAAGAGAGCGGGTGAAATTCCTGGGCATTTTTTCCAATAACCGGGATGAGTTCTTCAGGGTTCGTGTGGCATCTCTGAAAAGAATGCTGCAAATAGAGACCAAAATGAAAATGCACTCTGAAAAGAACCCTCAAAAAATCCTGGATGAGCTGCAGCAGCTGAATGCAGAGCACCAGCTGGCTTTTGAAAGAATATGGGCCGAAGTGCTGACCGAATTGAATAAAAATAATATTTTCCTTAAAACAGATAAACAGCTTAATGCAGAGCAAAAGAAGTTTATACTTGATTTTTTTGACAATGAAATAAGCGCCAGTATTGTACCACTCATGGTGGAGAATATTAAAAAATTTCCTAACCTGAGAGACAAGTCCATCTTTCTGGGCATTGTTATGTCAAAGTCTACCGATAGGTCGGCCCGTAAGTATGCCATTATTGAAGTACCTGTGGCCGCCCTGGGCAGCCGTTTTATTGTACTGCCGTCCAAAGAAGGTATGCACGATATCATGTTGCTGGAAGATGCCATCAAATTTAACCTGCCCGATATTTTCAGCTTTATGGGCTATGATGAGTTCCAGGCCAATGTATTTAAGTTTACAAGGGATGCCGAACTGGACATTGACAACTCAGATACCACCACTATTATACAAAAGCTCGAAAAAGGCTTAAAAAACAGGAAAAAAGGGAAACCTATACGCCTGGCTTATGATGAAGATATAGATCCCGGTTTTTTAGAATACCTGCTGGCACGCCTGGGACTGTCGAAAAAAGATAATATCACACCTGGTGGCAGCATCCATAATTTCAGGCATTTTATGGATTTTCCTTCGCAGGTTTTCACAGGTAAGCCCAAACGCCGGCAACCCTTTCTCCACCCCCTGTTAAAAGATAAGCGGGTGAGCGATGTGTTGATGAAGCAGGATGTGCTGCTGAATTTCCCCTATCATAGCTTTACACCCGTGATTGATATGATCCGTGAAGCGGCATTTGACCCAGATGTTATATCTATCAAAATTGCCTGTTACCGCCTGGCATCGCAATCAAAAATTATAAATGCGCTGGTAAACGCGGTACGTAATGGTAAAGAGGTTACGGTAATGATGGAGCTGAAAGCCCGCTTTGATGAAGAAGCAAA
>DAOLFI010000917.1:0-1825 GCA_035326385.1 Niabella sp. | reverse complement strand
GTGATCTCCTCTATACACAGTAAACTTGGCGTACCACCACCAAAATAAATAGTATGTACCGGCGTGTGCTGATCTTTTGCAGTCAAAGCTATTTCTTTACGCATAGCCGCAAGCAGCGCATCTTTCTTCAGCAGGGATGTTGCAAAATGAAAATTGCAATAGTTACATGCCTGTTTACAAAATGGTATATGAATATAGATGCCGCTCATTTTAGTTAATCAGTTAACGGGTTGATAAGTTGAATAGGATGCACCTTGTAAACCTTTCAACTTTTCAACTTAATTTTATCCATTGAAACCGGCAAAGATACGATACCTGCTCACAGCAATTTTGCTTTTGAATTTATTACCTGTAAAGGCGCAAAGCAGCTTTACCCTGCGCATTATACCTGTTGATAAGGACAGCGCTTTTATTACCCATACTATCCGGCCTAAAACCAGCTTTACCAACCGGGATGAATGTGCTGTTTATATAGAACAGCTCCCTGCCCTGCTACATGCAAAAGGTTATATTACAGCCTCTGTTGACGCTGTGGAAATAGATACCATATCAGCTGCCGTTCATCTTTTTTCAGGCGAGGTATACAGGTGGGCTTCGGTATATGCAGACGAAGCATCGCGCAGCTGGCTGAGCAAAGTTGGCTGGACAGAACACTCCTTTTCAGAAAAACAGTACGATCCCGGTAAAATGGAAGCGCTTCAGCAACAAATACTGAATTATATGGAAAATAACGGGTATCCCTTTGCTAAAATCTATCTCGACAGCCTGCAGATCAATGGCAGCGAGGTTTCGGGCCGCATGAACGTAAAGCCCGGCCCGCTTTACCGTATAGACAGCATTATAATAACCGGCAATGCAAAGATCAGCAACGAATACCTGCAGCAGTTTCTGGGTTTAAAAAACGGTTCGGTCTATAATAAAGAAAAGCTGGAACAAATAAGTGCCGAATTAAAAAAGCTGAATTATGTAGAAGAACAGTTTCCCCCGCAATTTATATGGCGAAGCACCGGCGGAACGGTAGAGCTGTTTCTCCGACAAAAAAAGAGCAGCCAGGTGAATATTATCATCGGGTTTTTACCCAACAGCGATGCCGTTGCCAATCAAAAAATGCTTATCACAGGTGAAGGGCTATTGAACCTTAAAAATGCTTTTGGTACCGGGGAAACCATCGGCCTGGTATGGCAGCGATTACAGGCAGCCTCTCAAAGGCTCAACCTCAGCTATACACAACCTTACTTATTCAAATCTCCTTTCGGGATAGATTTCGGCTTCAATATGCTTAAAAGAGATTCTGCTTTTTTAAACTTCGATATAAAGCTGGGTGCCCAGTTAGCACTAAGCCGCAGGCAAAATGCTACGCTCTATGTACAAAGATTCAGCAGTATTTTAAACTATATCAATGAAGCATCGATCATTGCAACCAAACAACTTCCGGCAGATGCGGATGTAAAGATCACGAATATCGGAATTGAATACAGCCTTAACACTACTAACTACATTTTTAACCCTGTGAGCGGGTTGGAGCTGCTTATTAACAGCTCTGCAGGAAATAAAAATATCAAACGCAATAACCAGATCCTTGATCTTAAAGATCCCGGTGACCCGGCCTTCAATTTTGCGAGTCTGTACGATACCGTGAAGGTAAAATCGTACCAGTTTCGCTCGGTATTGTCAGTAGCTAAATATTTCCCGCTGGGAAAAGCACAACGGAGCACCATTAAAACGGCTGTTAACGGCGGATATATTTTAGGGAGGAATAATTTCAGAAATGAGTTTTTCCCAGGGGGCCGAGACCAGCCCCTGAAACGGATTGATGGAAAAAAAC
>DAOLFI010000916.1:0-1829 GCA_035326385.1 Niabella sp. | reverse complement strand
CCTTTACACTGCCTGTCCAGATATTCCCCTCTGAGTCCTCAAAAATATCATAAACATAAGTGTTGAAAGGTATTTGGGGGATGCGCTTAAATGTTTTATGCTGTGTATCATACTCAAATAAACCGGCATTACGATAGGCGCTGCCCACCAGCAGGCGGTTGTTTTTGGTCCGGTAGATCGAAATGACAAAATCACTTACCGGGCCGCCGTTCTTATCGCTGATAAGTTTAAACCGGTCTGTAATCAAGCCGGTACGCATATCCATTATTTCCATGCCCTGAAGAAAGGGGCCGATAAATAACTCGTTCCCCCAAGCAAGCAGGCCATGTATATTGGGGTAGGAGAGGCTCCCTTTTTTGCCAGTAGCTGTATAGTTTGTAAATATTCCTGTTTTTAAATCCAGTTTGCTAATACCTGCATCTTCAGTGCCTATCCATAAGTGGCCACTGTTGTCAGAACAAATCTCTCTCACTGCGTTTCCTGAAATAGAATTCATATCCGGTAGCGGATAATACTTTTCAAATCGTGCATTGTCCTTTGAGTAATAATTCAGGCCGCCAAAAAAAGTACCGGCCCACATACCGCCCTGCTTATCCCTGCATAATGCATAAACAGCATTGTCTGCCACGGCATAAGGGTCACCTGCCCGCTTTTTCAGGTTGATGCTTGTATGGGCGGCTAAGTCGTAAATGTAAATCCCCGATTCGGTAGCGATCCAGTACTGCCCATCGTTGTCCGCTGCAATGTCGCGAACAAATATGTCTTTATTTTCATCAGCACCCAGAGGTAAGGATTTAACAATGCCGGTTTTAGTATGGTAGCTTTTTAATCCCTGTTTAAAACAACCTATCAATAGCTCGTTATTACGAATAGGGTATATTTTGCTGATAGACCGGGCATTTGCAGGTAAGCTTTTATTAACGATCCTTATCTTGGTGCCGGACTTTTTTGAGGAGTTGTAAATGCTAATGTTGCCATCATTATCCCCCAGCCATAAATTCATATTGGAGTCAAGGGCAATACAGGATGCCGGTATTTTTAAATGCTCAACCCTGTTTTCTGCCTGTATGTATTTGTAAAGGGAAAACTGAACAAGAAACCACAGGTTGTTATCACTGTCTATAACAATGTTGCTGGTATATTCCTTAGGAACAGTTTGCAGTTCAACAAGCACTTCTTTGTACGGGTCATATTTAAAAAGACCCTTGCCGGTACCTATCCAGATCATCCGGTTTTTATCTTCAGCTATAGCGTTTATAACATCATTTCCCAGGCTGCCGAATTTATCGCTATTGTTTTTGTAGGTTTTAAAAGAATAACCGTCAAAACGGTTCAAACCGCCACGGGTTCCTATCCATATTAAACCTTTGCTATCCTGTATTACAGCGGTTACCGCATTATGCACTAACCCGTCATCCACCTGGTAGTGCTTAAAGTAATATTGGCCGTAACAGGAAGAAATGATAATCTGCAATAACAAATTCAGCAAAACAATGTGATAGAAGAATTTCATAATTACTAATTCAAATATAAATAATGAGTTTAAAACATTCTGGGTTTTAAAAGGAATTGTATCAACGGTTGCAGTGCGTAATACATATTTGATACGATTCGTCAAAATATTGAACAAAGTATTCAGCCCGGGTTTACTTATTTTGATGCGTATCAAATGCTACACCTTTTCAGGCAGAAAAGATATATGACGACGATTCAGCTTACAAGGCAGAAAGAATTGCAGGTTGGGAAAATCAGGTTATTACAATAAATGAATACTATGCGCTCACTTTTATCGCTACTGTTATTATGTTTTATGTTTCGGGGTAGTGCCC
>DAOLFI010000080.1:0-8890 GCA_035326385.1 Niabella sp. | reverse complement strand
CGATATTTACGAGCCGGTTTAAGCTGAGGCTGTGATCGCGGCGGTTATACAGTTCATCTTTCTGGAAGAATACCAGGCGATCAAACAGTGCCGGTTTATAAGTATGTGCAGGGTCGTAAATATTGAAATCATTATGAACCGTGGGCCTGGACATGCGAATAGAAGAGTCCCTGCGGATATTATAGTTAGGATAAATATTTATGTCATTAATACGGTAAGGTTTTAGCCCTTCTGTTGGTGTAAGGTCTTTTATTTTTACGAATACATTAACCTGATGGTTTCCAATGGTGCTGTCTACCTGCATCAGTAAAAATTCCGGATTAAAAAAGAAGTATCCTTTTTCTTTCAGATCGTTGTCTATACGTTCCCTTTCTGCGGTAAATATATCAATATCATAATAGCTGCCTTTTTTCAGTAATGTATTCTCCGAACCACGCCTTATGATATTATCTAATGCAGTAGGTTCTGGCGGGAATTTTATTTCATTGAGTGTGTAACGGTCTTTGGTGAGCGCTGTATATACAGCTTTTCCTGTTTTGCCTTTTATCTGCGTTTCGCCCGTTACCGCGGCCTGCAGATAGCCTTTGCTGATGAGGTGGCTTTGTAATACATTGATATTGTTTTGGAGCCTGAGTTCGCTCATTAAAACCGGAGGCTCACCCAGCTTGGTACGGATCCAGTTTCTTAGACCCTTAGGCTTTTTAGGTTCTCCTGCCAGGTTATAAAAAAACAGCTTATACCGTATCCCCAGTATTTTTTTATTCGGTTCGGGCCTGGTCATTCCTTCCAGAGAGGTTTTAAGCGCTTTTTCCCCGGGTACTTTTTTTGCGCTGTCAGGATTGATTTTTACTTCGGCCCCGGTATATAATACCTGCCCCTCTTTCAAATGCTTTACACCACTGCATGAGCTTATAAAAACTGCAGTAATGATTAAAAATAATATGTTATATATAGTACGCATTGCTCCTGTTGTCATGTAGGTTAAATTTTAGCACCCGGTAGCTTTGATAAGAATTATCTTTCAGGTTTATTCCGATACTGCTCCGCTTTCTCTTTGTCTACGTCTTTCCTCCCGCTCCCTGTTAATCCGCTCCTGACTTTTAAGGCTCCTGAAAATTTCCCTGAACCGGTTGTAATCTACTACCATTGCAAATCCTAAACCAGTTTCAATAATCTGCCCCTCAATTACCAGATCCGACTGGTTACGCCTGTAGGCCCTTAACCGGTACCTGCCATCACGGGAAAGCATGTATTCTATATTCACATTGCCGGCTATATTGGCGCCATTCCTGTTATTAGTGCGCGAGCCTTCCAGGGCAAAATCACTGCCTACAGTAATGGTGAGGCGATCGTTCAGCAGGCGTTTGGAAAGCGCTACGTTAAGATCTGTACGGGTTTCCTGGGCGCCTGTACTGTAATCGTCCTGCGAGGTAAGGTCAAAAGAAACATCCACACCTTTGATCAGGTCTGATGCCAGGTTATTAAGCTGCTGGGTAAGCAGACGGCTCACACTTTGCCTTGCCAGCATTTCGGGGGAGGTGCCACCGGCCAGGCTTTCAAAAGGATTTTCAGATATAAACCGGTTGAGGGCAAGTAAGGCAAATACCTGCTTGTTCAATTCGCTTTCATTGCTGTTTACCTGCATCAGCCGTGCGTTTACAATACCTCCAAACGCATTCTTTTCATTTTCAGGCATGGTGATTTCAAAAGCGATCCTGGGCTTAAGGAGCTGCTCGGTCATTTTCAGGTACACAATAAAAGGCAGCTTTTGCCTGTACATGGTTTGAGAGCTTTCGTCAGCCGTTGCTACCTGATCTGCTATAAGATCAATAGCAGAAGTGTTTACATTATAAACAGCTGTCAAATCAATATTTGCTTCTGTGGGAGCTCCGGTCCATTGTATATAGCTTCCCTGTTGCAGCTGGAATTTTCTTTTAGCCAGTCCTCCAATGGACAGGTTATAGCTACCATCAGAAATAAGATAGCGGCCTGTCATAGACATTTTTCCGCTTGGGTCCATAGTCAGGTTCAGCTCTGCTTCACCTTTTACTAAAAGCGCGTCACCGTTAGCCGGATCAACCACTACGGTTATCTCCGCTTCTTTCTCGGTTTGCAGATCCATAGAAAGATTGATGCCTTTCAGCGGAGCGCGGGTAAGACTATCTACGTTAAGGGCCTGGCGGCCGTTTTCAGGTGGCGCATCCATATCTACAAACTCAACTATTCCTTCCTGACTCACTACGCCGGGGTCGTTGTCGGGTATTACAAAAAAGAAACGGGTGTCCTTATTGATACGCAGGGAGCCTGTTACTTCCGGCTTATTCATGTCACCGCCTATATTTGCATTGACCGTGAGATATACTTTCCCGTAAAATAATTCATTATCGGCAGCAGTAGAATTAAGCGCCCTGAAGTTATTGGCCCTGAGCCTCAGGTCAAATCCAAAATTTGTATAATCGGTTGTCTTAACAAGCCCGCTCAGTATCAGTGACTGGTTAGCAGAGTCGCGCAAAGTGAAATTGTTAAACCTGATCCCGTTATCGGTAAACGAAATGGTTTCATTATTTAACCTGAAATAAGAATTAAGCGTAGCCACATTCAGCCCGGCATCTTTAAAACTGATGCCGCCCAGTACTTTGGGCGCCGTCAGAGGACCTTTAGCTGTTAGCTGCCCGGTTATAATACCGGTTCCATCTTTTATCTGTCCGCCGGTTACACTTTCAATATATTTAAGATCAATTTTATTAATGTTCAAAGTCATATCAAGGGCGCCCTTGCCGGTAGTATAATAATAGCCATTAGCTTTTACGTCATGCAGGCCGCTTAAAGTAACGTCTACTTTATATGCATCTTTGGTATGGTTGTCGGCCAGTATTTTTACATCCCCTAATTCATCTTTCTGATAACGCAACTTATTTATAGTAAGGTCGGCCTCAAACCCCGGAGTCTCTGTAAGGTTGGTCACATCTACTGTTCCGTTTAAGGCTCCGCCTACCAGCGAAGTATCCTGCTCTGCATAACGGGTGAGCGTTTCAAGCCGGAAATTATTGAACGCAACTTTTATAGGAGAATTCGGTGCTGTTGAAGCGCTATTGACAACCAAGGATTGTCCGTTGCTTCGGATATCAAAATTTCTTACATAAATACCCGCCTTGCCGTACTGTATCAGGTTATCAGGGGCAACCTGCCATTTATCGTAATTTAATAAAAGCTTTTGAGGGTCTAATGAAAACTGGTAGGTTTGATCATCTGCTTTAAAGTTGCCTCCTATCATGTATTTATCCTGATTTTTACTATCCCTTAAAAATATATTCACACCCAATATATTGTTGGCAGCGCTGCCATTTATAGCCGAGTTGTATAAATTAACAGAAGGGCTTTGGATGCTTTTTATATCCAGGGCATAAGCCAGCATGGCGCTGTCGTTGTTATTAATATTAAGCGTTGTATTTTTTATATCAAAGCTGTCGTAAATAATGTGCGGAAAGCCGGCATTGATAATAAGGCTGTCTGCTTCTGTATTGATGGTGCCGCTAAGTGTGGATGTTGCAAAAGTGGTAAGCGAAGGCACAAACTCTTTCAGGAGTTTTGAATCATGTACTACTACATTAAAATTCATTCTTTGCGGTGCTATTTTTTCTACAGGAGCAAACGCGTAGTATTTATTTATTTCATTAATGAAGGCCTGTCCTAACCGGGTAAGCTGGTATTTCCCATTCAGATCAGCGCTGATGATCTCTGATCTGATCTGCAAGCTGTTTTCATCAGCGGTTGACAGTGCATGAAGAGATATGGTATCTACATTAATAACCTTACCGCCGGTAGCTACCTGTAAGCTTGAAATAAAGGCAGTACCGTTTAAATAGTCAGGATCTACTGTTGGAAAATCCAAATCAGCCACTCCCGCTATTTTCAGCTCGTCAGCACTGAAGTTCAGCTTTTGCAGGTCTACCTGTTTTAAGTCTGCTGTGCCTTTTAAAGAAGGATATTTGCCTCCCATATTCATATTAACGGCAAGATTAAAATGCAGGTTGGTATCAGTGCTGGCTGCCTGCAGCTGGATCGCCTGCCTGGCATACCTGCCATCGAGCTTGATATCATGATAGTTATACTCATTATAGTAAGCGCTGTAAATAGTTCCTTTAACCGTAGCATTAGCTGTTTGAGCTGTTGTACCGGAGCCGGTTACATCTAAGTACAGGCTAACCGTGCCTACGTCTGTCCTTTTTAATAAGCGGCCTATATTAAATTTATTAAGATCAACCTTAGCTATATAGGATGGATTTTTGGAAGAGCCGCCCATAGCAGCATTGATCTTAGCCGATCCCATATCAGTTCTTACGTTCAGATTCGTATTGAATTTTTTTATGCTGCCCGTGAACTTTCCGCTGGCAGCTATCTGGTTAGGTAGCTCTATATTGTCGGGTAAAGTGCCTTTAGGTAAAAGTGCATTGAGATCAGATTTCGAGGTAGTGAACTTTCCAATGTTAAGATTGAAAAAGGCTTTGTCCATATCCGGTAAGCCTTTAATGGTACCGGCAATATCAATATTGGTATGGCGCATGCCATTTAGCTGCAATTTGCTGATATTAATATCATTTAACCGGCCATTAATGTTAGCTGCCATATTTAAACGCTGGTCACGATATCCGGCAGGAAGTGAGGGAACAAAATACCAGGCATCAGCAAGGCCTAACACAGAATTGTTGAACCTTAAGTTTATATCCACCTTTTCAGGATATTTGGTCAGGTCGTCCTGGGAACTGTAAGTTATAAGGGTATTATTATCAATAAGCGTGTTGGGTGTTTTTATTAAGAGATCTTCTACACTGATCTGTTGATCATCATAAATAACTTTCCCCTTTAATTCGTTCAGCACAAAACCGCAGGTGTCCTGTAATTTACCGCCATTGATAGTAGCTTTAATGCCGGCACTGTCAATAGCAATATCTTTCCCCGAAATACCCAGGTTTTTTATATTAAGATGATTGAAATCCATTCCCTGCTTTTCACGGGGAGCGGAAAGATTATCATATTTGATATTATTATCGGATAAGACAATTTTATCTAAGTAAAGGCTGAAAGAAGATTTTTGAGTGCTGTCAGCTGCTTTTTGGAGCGCTTCTTCATTGGCGGGGGTAGGCCTGTAAGCAAAATCTATAACCGAGTTGCTCAGCTCTCCGTTGCTTGTCTGGTATTTGCCATGCGTAAGGTCTATCAGCAGGTCTTTCAGCATGAAGGTTTTTAAAAAGGCAAAGGCGCGGGTATCAGAAAGGCGGTCATCATACTTCAGGTCAATATCATTAAAGGCAAAGTTCTTTACTTCGATCAAAGGGAGTTTGCCTCCCGAAGCAGCTTCGGCCTCATCTATAGCTTCATCAGCTTTTTGCTGTAAAACGGTCAGGGGTTTGTTCTGGAAGTAATGCAGCTGTGTATTTTTAAGTTCCAGTTTATCCAGTACATACCGCATCTGCTCCAGGTTAAACTCATCTACGCGGGCATTTAGCGTACCCAGGGATACTCCGGCGTCATTCCCGGCTACGTCATCTTTAAAATTTATCCTGATATCATCAAAGCCGATCTTGTCTAATTTTAGCTGCAGAGGTGCCGTAGAGTCTTTGGGTGTTTTCTCCGGGGCTTTATCTGCCGAAACAAAAGCGTCCACCAGGAACTGGTAATTGAAAACAGTGTCCGGGTTAAGCCGGTACACATTGGCATATACTTTTTGCAGCTCTATATTACTGACTGCGATCCTGTTTCTTATAAGCCCCAGCATATCCAGCTGTACCGCAAGTTTACCGGCATATAATAAAGTATCCTTTTTCTTGTCTGCTATAAAAAATTTGTCTAACCGGAGGCCGGTAGGAAAACTGATGCTTATACGTTCCAGGCTGATCTCGGTATCCGTTTTCTTTTTTAAATAAGAAACTACCTTATTTTTTACAAGGTTTTGAACAGCCGGTATAGTGAGGGACACTGCTGCAAGGATAACAAGCATAACAATGCCTGCAATGATCCACAAAACGATTCTTAAGATTTTACTTGCTACCCGGTTCAAATGATAAAATTTTTCAAATAATGAATGCCTGGTTATGTTGTACAAAGCCGAATTAACTTATAACCCTCACTTATGTTTTTTTTATTTTTTTCCAAAGGGTCCTTTGATGTTCCGAAAACTTTCGGAATTCAGGCTCTCCTTAAGCCCACTCAGAGAACTTCTTCGGAGAAAAAATTTCATACTGGTTTAAATATAATTAAGTTAATATCTGACAAAAATATACCTTAATGCAAATTGCGTGCTATTTTTTCTATAGCAGAATTTTTAATGATCCGGTTAACACTGGCCTGGTTTTGGTATTTGATATACAGAGTATTTAATCCACATGCTAAAATTGTTACTATGCCTTACATTATAAACCGGGATCAGACAAAACATATAAAAATTTTTTATGAAGATCATGGATCGGGCAATCCTGTGATCCTGATCCATGGCTGGCCGTTAAGCCATCGCTCCTGGGATGCGCAAGTTACTGCGCTTGTTAATGCCGGGTACAGGGTTATTGCTTATGACCGGCGTGGTTTTGGCGCATCAGAAACTGAATGGGATCAATACGATTATGACACGCTCGCCTCGGATCTTAATGCGCTGATCACAACACTTGAGCTAAGCAATGTTACACTGGTAGGTTTTTCAATGGGGGGAGGGGAAGTGGTGCGATATTTCACAAAATATGGTGCTGAAAACATAGATAAAGCTGCATTGATAGCTTCTATTATTCCTTTGGTTGCCCAAAAGCCTGATAATCCTGATGGAGTGCCGCAGGAGGAGCTGGATAAAATTATGGAAGCTCTTAAAACAGACAGGGTGGGTTTCCTGAAAGATTTTCATAAAAACTTTTATAATTACGGGCTGCTGCATAAAAGTGTAAGCGAAGCCCGCCTGGATGCCGATTTCATTGTGGCTTCCGGAGCATCGGAGAACGCTACGCAAAAGGCGGCGGAAGCCTGGGCAACTACCGATTTCAGGCCTGAGCTTATACATGTTACAGTCCCTGTTTTAATTGTTCATGGAGATGCCGATAATATTGTTCCCCTGAAAACTTCGGCAGAGCAGGCCGCTAAGGGCATTGTTAATAATGAGTACCACATTATTGAAGGGGCACCTCATGGTTTAAATTGTACCCATGCCAATGAGCTGAACAGCTTATTGATTGGCTTTTTAAATAAATAATTTTTAAAATATCAGATGATGGAAAAAAATGATGGAAGGGCATTTTCAGTACAGGCCAGGGTTAACGGTCAGATGCAGGAAGTATTTGTATTAACATCTGAAACAACAGATGGTGTTACCTTTTATAATTGCCGTGTTAATGGAAATGAGATCACCCAGATCAGAAAAGATGAGCAGGTATGGAAGCAGATCTGGGGAGATATCAGCCAGGAAGATGTGAATGCTATTGGAGAGGCTATAGAAGGCTCTGTATTGCAGGATTAAATGCCGCTCATATGGAAACACTGGACAATAAAAAGCAGATAACCGTTTTAAATGACCTGGTACAGGTTAACAACGACCGGATGGCCGGTTATAACAAGGCTTTATCTGAATTGAGTGATGAAGAAGCAGGGGATCTGAAACCTTTGTTAAGGAAAATGGTTAATAACAGTATTGATTATAATACTGAGCTGGAAAAATTAGTAAACCTCTATGAGGGAGAAGCCGCAGAAGGAACATCAGGAGCCGGAAAGATGTACCGGGCCTGGATGGAGCTGAAGGCACTGTTTACAGGAAATGACAGCATTGCTATATTAGATAGTTGTGAAACCATTGAAGCAACGGCTATCAGGGCCTACGGTGCGGCGCTGGGAGAAGAATTAAACCAGGATGTTAGAAGTTTAATAACAGCCCAGAGAGCTGAAATGGTACAGAGCTGTGAAGACATCAGAACTCTACGAAACACCTTTCCTGAAACAGGATAACTTTTTAAAAAACTTGAGTATGAAAAATATAACAGGCTTTCTTTTTGTTTTTATTTTGGCCCTGCAAAGCTGTGGACTGGCAGAGGGCATATTTAAAGCAGGGATGGGATGGGCATTCTTCCTGATAGCATTGGTAGCCGTGGGGCTGTTTTTATTATTCCGGAAAAAATAATAAAATGAATAATTTCTATAGATGTTATTTCAGATTTTGTCCCATTTAAAAACCATTTCCGCAATATATTTTATAATTTTTTGCATAAACTGGCAAAGTATTTGACATAATTAAATAGGTTCGCTGTACAAAGGAGCCTGACGCTAACCTGCCACCTAATACTTGATTAATTGATAACCCTTAAACGTATTAAAATTTTAAAAGTATGAGAGACGCTTTATTCAACAATTCCAGGAACTTCAACGGACTTGAAGCACCAAGTTCTGCTTCTATCAGGTTTACCGGTGATGCTATCAAGTATTTATCATCAGACATGAGCATTAACCTGAACGATTGGAAATGGCATGAAGAGTATATTAACGGACAACAGCATTGTGTGATCACGGATAAGTTATCCGCTGATTCTGCCCGGTGTTAAATTTATTAGAACAAATATTTTCTTTGTAAACAGCTTACCGAACTTAATGATTTTTAAAGGCGGTTACAATTCCGGGTTGTAACCGCTTTTTTATTGCAAGCTGCTTTATGAATTTTTGTCATTTTTTTATGCCCATAAAACAGGGAATGATATTTGACTTTGTAAACTACAATTGAAAAAATCTTGAGTTTACTACATTTTACCAATAAGGGTATTTTTTGTCCGCCAGGTAATTTTTATATTGACCCCTGGCAGCCTGTAGATTATGCAGTGATTACCCATGGGCACGGTGATCACGCCCGCTGGGGTAGTAAACATTACCT